>NZ_JBFUBU010000048.1:0-37266 GCF_056405595.1 Polaromonas sp. P1_G1 | reverse complement strand
CCGCGGGCGTGGGCGCCACCACCAAGCCCGCGGGCAAGGCGTCGGTCAGGGTCAGGCCGGTCAGGGCGGTGTTGTTCGGGTTGTCAAAACGCAGGGTCAGCACGGCCGGCGCGCCGGGCGCCTTGCTGTCTGAGCCGGTCGTGAAGCCGACCGGGTTGCCGGCGTCCAGGGTGCGGGCGCTGAAGGCCTTGTGCACCACGACCGGCGATTTCGCGCGCAGCGTGTCGCTGGTGGGCTGCGTGTTCGACAGCGGGTTGCCGCCGGCGCTGGCGGTCAGCGCGTTGGTGGGAATGGTGTTGACGTAATCGCCCTGGGCCGCGACGAGCACGTCGATTTCAGCCTGGCAGGTCGCCGGCACGTTGCCGGCCGCGGCGGGGATGGTGCCGCCGGAAACCTGCACGCTGTTGGCCGTCGAGGACACCGTCGCGCCCTGGCAGGTCGTTGTCGGGTTGGCGCCGCTGGGCACGGTCACGCCGGCCGGCAGGGTGTCGGTGACGGCAAGGTTGCTGACGGGCTGCGACAGCGGGTTGTAAAAGGTGATGCGCAAACGCGAGCGCGCGCCGGGCTTGACCACGTTCGGCGTGAACTGCTTGACCAGGCCGATGTTGGTGCTGATGGCCAGGCTGGTGGTCGCCGGGTTGGCGTTGCTGAGGTTCTGGTCCGTCGCGATGGCGCCGGCCGGAATGGTGTTGGTATTGCCGCCGGTCACGGTGGAAGTCACGTTGACGCTGAGCTGGCAGCTGGCGTTGGCCGCGAGCACGACACCGTCCAGGCTGACCAGGCGCGTGTTCGCCACCGCGGTCACCACGCCGCCGGGGCAGGTCGTGGCGGGCGCGGGATTCGGCGTCAGCACCCAGCCGTTATTGGTGCCGCCCGCCGTGCCGCCCACGGTGAAGTAGTCGGTGAAGCGCAGGTTGGTGACCGCCTGCGTGCCGTTGGCGATGTTGATCGTGAGGCGGCTGGGCTCGCCCGGAAAGGTCAACGAGCTGATGGACGTGGCCTTGCTGACCGCGATGCCGGTGGGCGGGGTGAACAGCAGGGTGCCGCTGACCGGGGCGACGTTGCGCACACCGCCGTCGGCCAGGATGGAATCGGGCGGGATGGTGTTGACCCAGTTGGCCGCGCCGGTGGCGACCACGTCGAACAGGAAGGCGCAATTGCCGCTGCCCGCGATGCTGGCGCCCGTGAGGGAAATGCTGCCGGCGCCGGCGGCGCCGGTGATGGCCGTGGGGCCGGCGCAGGTCGTCTGCCCGTTCGGCGGATTGGCCAGCACCATGCCCGCAGGCAGGGGGTCGGTCACGCTCACATTGGTCAGGGCCAGCGCGCTGGAATTCAGCAGCTGCACCGTGACGGTGGACTTGCCGCCCGAGGAAACGTTGGCCGGGTTGAAGCTCTTGGCCGCGCTCAGCGCCGAGGTGTAGGTCAGCGTCGCGGTATTGGTGGTCACGGGGACCAGCGCCTGCGTGCTGCCGTTGCCGAAGGTCTGCGTGCCGCCCACGGTGGCGGTGTTCGGGTAGACGCCGGCCGGGCCGACGACGTCGACCTGCAGCACGCAGCTGCCGTCGGCGCCGAGGCCGTTGCCGGCGCGCGCGGGCACGGTGCCGCCGTTCAGTCCCACCGAGGTGGAACCGGCGACCGCGGTGATGACCGGGCTGCCGCAGGTGCTGGCCGCATTCGCCGGGTTGGCGATGCGCAACTGCCCGCCCCCGCTGTTGGCCAGCTGCAGCGTGTCGGAAATCGAAACGTTGGTCAGCGGGTTCGCCGACTTGTTCGTCAGCGTGATGGTCATGCGGACGATGGTGCCTTCGGCAAAGGTGCTGACGCCGGGGGACGACTGGGCGAATGCCTTGGTGGCCGCCATCACGGCGGCATTGGTCACGACGCTGGTCGAGTTGGAAGCGCCGCCGTTGCAGGTGGCGCCGGCGTTGTAGCAGACACCGCCGGGCGCGATGGTGTTGCCCGAGGAAGCCACCGCCGTGCTGGAGGCCATGGCCCACATGGTGATGACGCAGGCGCCGGGCACGCTGGGGCTGGCGCGGGCCGGCACGGTGTCCACCGTGAACACCGCCGTGGCGCTGCCGAGGGCGCTCGCGGAATTGACGTTGCCGCAGCCGGCGCTCACGGTCGGCGTGTAGTTGATGCCGCCTATGGTGCCGGTCAGAAAGGTCTGGCCGTTGCTGAAGTTGTCGGTCACCGTCAGGTTGCTGATCGCACCGGCGCCGTAGTTCTGCACCGTGAGCTGGTACTGGACCGGGTTGCCGGGCGCGACGGGGCTGGCCGGCAGCGCCGACTTGAGGACGCGCAAGTCGTCAGCGACCAGGATGGTGGCCGAAGCGCTCTGGCTCTTGATGGCCGCGTTGCCGACGTCGACCGCGCCTTGCGGGATGTTGTTGGTGTAGGTCACCGGAACGCCCGAGGCCTGGACAAAGCCGGTGTAGTTGACGGTGACCGTGCAGCTGCCGTTCGCGGGAATGGTGCCGCCGGTCAGCCTGACGCCTTTGTTGCTGTCGATGGCGGCGGCCGCGCCGCCGGCGCAAGTGGTGGACGCCGAGGTGACGTTCAGGCCGGTCGCCGGGTTGACGCCGCCCAGGCCGTCGATCGGGCTGTCGTCGAAGGTCGTGACGTTGAGCGGCGTGTTGCCGCTGTTGGTCAGCGTGATGGTGAGGCTGCCGGCGGAACCGCTGGACAGCGAGGTGCCGGAAAACGCCTTGGCCACGCTGAGCGGCGACCTCACGGTGATGTTGGCCTGCGCGTTGGCCTGCGCCGGAATGCCCAGCGCATTGCTGAAGTCGCTGCTGCGGTTGATCAGGTTGCTCTGGGCGTTGGTGGTGTACTGGCCGTTGGTCTGCGACGCTTCCACGGCGACCACAAACGTGCAGCTACCGTTGGCGGGAATGTYGCCCGTGCCGGTGACGCTGGTGGCGCCTGCCGCCGGCGCCGGGTTGAACGCGGGCGCGGGCCCGCTGGTGCAGCTGGCGCTGGCGCCGGGTGCGGCCGCGACCTTGATGATGGCGCTGCCGCCCAGTTGCGGGAAGTTGTCGGTGATGCTGAAGCCTTCGATCGCCACCGGGTTCGGGTTGGTCAGCGTGATGGTCAGGTTGGTTGTCGCGCCTCCGAGCACTACGGTGGAACTGCCGAAGCCCTTGGAAATCTGCGGCTGCTGCAGCGCCCGCACATTGAAGGTCTGCGAGACGTCCCCGCTGTTGCTGCCGGCGCTGCTGGTCACTGCCGCATTGAGGATTTGGTAGGCATAGGAGGTCGCGTTGCCGGTCGAGGTGCCGGCGGTGACCGGAATGTCGATCACGCACTGTCCGTCGATTCCCCCGGCGGCGGCCGGAATGCTGCCGCCCGTGAGGTCCAGCGCCTGCGTTCCGAGTGCCGCCGTGAATGCACCGCCGCAACCGTTGGTGACCGCGCCGGCCACCTTGAGGCCGTTGGGCAACAGGCCCGGCAGGCTGTTGCTGAAAGCCACATTGGTCGCCGCAACCGGGTCGCTGTTCGACAGCGCGATGCGCAATATCGCGGTTTCACCCGGGTAAATACCCTGTGCCGGAATCACGGCCGTGACCGAGGCGGTCAGGGCAAAAGCGGCCGCCGGCAGTAGCCCCAAACCGAGCAAAACGGACCCCGGACGGATCCAGGAGGCCGGGGTCGGCAGCTTGCCCAGGTGTTTCGCGCAGCGTCGGAATAGTTCGAGCATAGTTGTGACAGGAGGTAAAAGGTACTAGCGCGGCGGATGATAGGAGGCCTGTCACAAACAGAGGGTAAATCCTTGTTTACACTTACTAATTACCAACACTCGAGGCGAATAGGGGTGGGCAGACAGTTGTCAGACCACTAAACTCGTAAGTCCTTAGACCCCCTAAATATGTAACTGAAAGTAGCAATCCGGCTTAAACCCCGGCACCTGAATTCGTATGCCTCACACTTCCGCGCCCCGAATCGCCTACCTGGAAGACGAGCCTGAAACCGCCGAAGCAATCTGTGGATGGATAAGGGAAGCAGGCCTGGCGGTGGATCTGTTCAGCCGCGGCGCCGACTGCGCGCGGGCCGTGGAAAGAGGGCAGTACGCGGCCTGCCTGCTGGACTGGCTGGTGCCGGACATGTCGGGGCCCGAGGTGCTGGCAAGGCTGCGGCTGCAGCTCAAGGACGCCTGCCCGCCGGTGATTTTTCTGACGGCGCGCGACAGCGAGGACGACGTGGTGCAGATGCTGTCGGCCGGCGCGGTCGACTACCTGGTCAAACCGGTTTCCCGGCCCATCCTGCTGGCGCGGCTCAATGTCGTGCTGCACCGCTCGGGCTTGCAACAAGAAACTCGGCGCCGCGCCTGGGGACAGCTGGAAGTGGACTTCAGCACCCGGCAATTCTTTGTGGAAGGCCGGCGCGTAGAGCTGACCGAGCTGGAAACCGATTTCGCCCTGCATCTGCTGCAGAACGTGGGGCGCCTGCTGACGCGCTCCCACCTGCTGCTGACGGTCTGGGGGCACAACACCGACGTGGAGTCGCGCAAGGTCGACGTGCAGGCCAGCGCCCTGCGCAGAAAGCTCAAACTGTCTCCCGAATCGGGCTGGCGCCTGGTGTCGGTCTACGGCCAGGGCTACCGTCTCGAGTGGCTGCATGACTGAGGTCCACTCACCCTCCTCCCGCAAGTTCGAGCCAGGCCACCGCCCTGCCGGGCCGGCATGTTCCGGAAGCCTTCCCATGTACAAAAAAATTGCCGCCGGCGGGCTTCTGTCGCTTGGCATCGCCGCCTTCGCGCCGGCCCAGCCCCTGCCCGCCGCCGGCGCGCCCGACAAGGCTTCCGGCACGCCGGCCTGGCTTTACAGCGTGCGTCCCGGGGACACGCTGATCAGCCTGGGCCAGCGCCACCTGGTGGACCCGCAGCGCTGGGACGTGGTGCAGCGGCTCAACCGGATCGCCGACCCGCATCGCATTCCGCCCGGCACGGTGCTGCGCATTCCCTCCTCCATGCTGCGCAGCAGCCCCGGCCAGGCCACGTTAAAAACAGTGCACGGCAGCGTGCGCTGGCGCGAGCCCGAGGGCGCGTGGAAAAGCGCGTCCACGGGACAGGTCCTGTCGGTGGGGGCCGAGCTCCAGACCGAGGCCCTGGCCAGCGCCACGCTGGAGCTGGCCAACGGCACGCAGTTGCGCGTGCATCCGGGCTCGACGCTGGTGCTGGACACCCTCAGCCTGTATGCCAACGGCCTGATGGCCGACACGCGGGTCCGCCTGCTACAGGGCCAGACGGAAATCACCGACAACCCGGGACGCCGCACGCAGCAGAATTTGCGCGTGCTGACGCCCAGCGCCCAGGCGGTGGTGCGCGGCACGGTGTTCCGCGTCGGCGTGGAGGCCGGCCAGACGCGCGAGGAAACACTGGAAGGGTCCGTCGGCGTGGATGCCACCGGAAAAACCGTGGTGGTGGGCCCCGGCTTCGGCACTGTTGCGCGCCCGGGCGAAGCGCCCTTGCCGCCCCGCGCCCTGCCCCGCGCGCCCGACGTGTCGGCCCTGCCGCCGCGCCTGGAGCAACTGCCCCTGCGCTTTTCATTGCCTCCCGCGCGCGGCGAACAAGGCGCCGTCTTGTGGGGCCAGGTTTCCCAGGACAGCAGCTTTGACGCCATCCTCGCGGAGAGAAGCTCGGCGCCGGGCTCCGGCGTCCTGAGTTTTGCCGACCTGCCCAACGGCCGCTACATCCTGCGCGTGCGCGCCCTGGATGCACTGGGCCTGCAGGGACTGGAAGCGCGGCACGGCTTCACCGTGGCCGCCCGCCCCTTCGCCCCCGCCCTGCAGGCGCCGGGCCGCGCCGCCACCGTGCGCTCGCCGCGCCCGGCGCTGCGCTGGACCAGCGCGGTGGATGCCGCGCGCTACCGGGTGCAGGCTTCGCAGTCGGAGAACTTCGCGCAACTGTTGCTGGACCAGCCCGTGCCGCAGACCGAGTGGCTGCCCGCGGACGACCTCCCCGAGGGCAAGCTGCACTGGCGCGTGGCCAGCATCACGGCGCAAGGCGAGCAGGGGCCATGGTCTCCCGCATCGTCTTTCAGCTACAAACCCGCGCCGGGGATGCCCGACCTGGGCCAGGCCGCCCTGCGCTACGAGGCCGACGCGCTGCTGCTGGACCTGCCCGCGCCGCCGCCGGATCATCACTACCGGGTCTCGGTGTCGGGCACGCCCGCCATGGCGCCCGAGGACCAGCAACAGGACTCCTTCGACGGCGCGATCCGCCTGCCCCGCCCCTCGGGCGGCGCGCATTTCCTCGGCGTCCGCCTGGTCGACAACCAGGACGGCACCGCCGGGCCACCCATGCTGCAGAAGATAGACGTGCCCTCGCGCCATCCTTATCTCTGGATGTTGGGCTTGCCGCTGTTGCTGCTGTAGGCCGGCATGCGAGACACTCCTCCGCCCCGCAGCGCGCACAGCCTGCGTGAACTCCTGGGCATGGGCCTGGTGCTGGCCGCACTGGCGCTGGGCATGAGCGCCAGCGGCTGGCTGGCGCGCATCGACCATTTTGTCTTCGACCTCTCGCAGCGGCTGGGCGCGCAGCCCGCGCCGTCCGGCGTGGTGATCGTGGCGATCGACCAGGCCAGCCTGCAGGAACTCGGCCGCTGGCCCTGGCCGCGCCGCGTCCACGCCGAATTGCTGCAGCAGATATGCCGGGCCTCGCCGAAAGCCGTGGCGATGGACATCGCCTTCAACGAGACCGGCGACGACCCCGCCGGCAACCTGGCCCTGGCCAAGGCCATGCGCGCCTGCGGCAATGTGACGCTGCCGGTCGTGATGGAAAGCGCCCGCCAGGGCGGCCAGTTGCTGGAGTCGCCGCCCATCCCGTTGCTGGCGCGGTCCGCCGCCGGCCTGGGGCGCGTGAGCGTGCGCCTGGACGACGACGGCGTGGCGCGCGGCGTTGACCTGTGGGAAGGCGTGGGCAGCGCCGACTGGCCCTTGCTGGCGCAAACCGCGCTGCAAGTCAGCGGCTGGCAGCCCCCGGCCGATGCCGCCTACCTGCCGCCCGGAAACGAGGCCAAGCCCGTCACTGAACAGGCGCCCACGCTGGTGCGGCGCGAGCCGCGCCTGCTGCGCTTTGCCGGCCCGCCGGGCACGATACCCACCGTCTCGGCGGCGGAACTCATGCGCCCCGGCGAACCGGCCCAGGCACTGCGCGGCAAGATCGTTTTCGTGGGCGCGACGGCGGCCGGCATGGGCGATATCCTGTCCACACCGGTCACCACCAACGGCGCCGCCATGCCGGGCGTGGAAGTGCTGGCCAACGTGCTGCTGAACCTGCGCGACGACCGCTTCATCGTGCCGCTGGGAAGGGCCTGGACGCTGGCACTGAGTGCCGCGCTGGCGCTGGTGCCGCTGCTGTGGGCGCTGCGCTTCATGCCATTGCCGGGCCTGCTGGTCAACACCGCATGGTTTGCGGCGCTGGTGGCCTTCAGCGTGGCCCTGCCCCTGGTGTCCGGGCGCTGGTTTGCACCCTCAGGCGCCCTGGTCGCCGCGATCGCGGCCTACCCCTTGTGGAGCTGGCGCCGCCTCGAAACGGCCAGGCGCTACCTGGACTGGCAGCTCCATCAATTGACCGGCGCGGCGGCGGACAGCCCTTTTCACCGGCTCAGGTTCGAGCAGCGCATCGACCACGTCAAGCAGGCGCAGCAGCGCTTTCACGACCTGCACAAGGAGCGCGAGGAGACCCTGGCTTTCCTGTCGCACGACATCCGCGTGCCCCTGGCCGCCGCCGTGCAGCAGCTGGGCGGCGGAACGCTGGACGAGACGCACCAGCACCGGCTTTTCCAGCAATTGCGCCGCGCGCACAAGCTGGCGCAATCCTTTCTGTCGATTGCCCGCGTGCAAAGTCTGGAGCAGAAGGACCTGCGCGAAATCGACCTCGGCAGCGTCGCGCACCAGGCCACCGATGCGGTCTACGAATCGGCGCAGGGAAAATCCGTGCGCCTGCTGCGCCACATCCCCGATGAGCCGGTGTGGATACGCGGCGACTTCCACCTGCTCGAGCGCGCGCTCGACAACCTGCTGCACAACGCCCTGCGCTTCTCGCCCGCGGGCGGCAGCGTCACCTTGACGCTGGCCCTGCAAGGCGGAAAGGCCGAACTGTCGGTGTCCGACCAGGGGCCCGGTGTCAGCGCGGAAATGCTGCCCCACCTGTTCGAACGCTTCAGCACGCAGAAAGCGGCGCAGCAGACGGCGCACGGCACCGGCCTGGGCCTTTACTTTGTGCACAGCGTGGCCGAGCGGCACGGCGGCCAGGCGGGTTATGAAGCCCTGGCGCCCACGGGTGCGCGTTTATGGATACGGCTTCCGCTGGTGTAGCGCTGCGGCGGTCATCCGGGCAGCCTCATGAAAACGCGCCCCGCCTTCGCAGCACCCGGCCGGCATCCACCCGGACACTGAGGCCGTCCCGGCAGGCGAGCTGGCCGTTGACAAAAACCGCATCGATTCCCGAACTGGTTTCGGTGGGCTGCTCGTAGCTGGCATTGGCGGCAACGCGGTGCTCATCAAAGACGACGATGTCCGCGTCGTTTCCGGCCGCCAGGATTCCCCGGCCGGCGAGGCCGAAGCGCCTTGCGCTGAGCCCCGTCATTTTGTAGATGGCGGTCTCGAGCGAAAACAGCTTTCTCTCGCGCACGTAATGCCCCAGCACGCGCGGGAAAGTTCCCCACAAACGCGGATGCGGGCGCACGTCATGCGCCAGGCCGTCCGAGCCGACCATGGCCATGGGATGGCTCAGGATGCGGCTGACGTCCTCCTCGCTCATGGCGAAGTAAATGGCCCCTGCCGGCTGCAAGGCCCGCGCCACCTCTTCCTCGGTCTGGTTTCTCTCGCGCGCGAGCTCTTTCAGGGAGCGGCCCGCAACACCGGGCTCGGGCTGGGACCAGGTCACGAGCACGTCGCTCGACTGCTTCACGCGGGACGGCAGCAGCATGGTGGACGAGGCGTTGTAGGGATAACAGTCAAAGCAGACCGATTGCCCTCGCGCCGCCTGCTCCAGCATCGCCAGGGTCTGCACGGAGCGGCCGTGGTTGGCCGTGCCGACCAACTTGTGATGGGAAATGACGGTGCCCACGCCCAGTTCGCGGCCTATGTGCAAGGCCTCGCGCAGCGCCTCGTCGATGGCGTCGCCTTCATCGCGGATGTGCATGGCCACCATGCCGCCGGCGGCCTTGAGTTGCGCGCCCACGGCAATCACCTCTTCGGCCGTGGCCGCTTTCGCGGGCGGATAGTACAAGCCCGTTGACAGGCCGATGGCGCCCGCGGCCAGCGCGCCTGCGAGTTCCGCCGCCATGCCCGCCGATTCCGCGAGGGTGGCGGGCCGGTCAAGGTCGGCCATGTGCTTGACCCGCAGCGTGGAGTGGCCCACCAGGCAGGCAACGTTGACGGCCAGCGGAGACTGGTCGAGCGCCTCCAGGTAGGCGGCGAAGCTCGGGTAGATCCAGCCGTCCGTTCCGAGGATGTCCAGCGGCGGCGGCGGATGGCGTGTCTGCAAGGGGGCCAGGCTCACGCCACAGTTGCCCGACACCACGGTCGTCACGCCCTGCGACAGCTTGGGATGCGCGCCGGTGGTGGGCAAGAGCAGCAGGCGGTCATCATGGGTGTGCACGTCGATAAAACCCGGCGCGACAATTCGCCCGTGCGCGCTGACCCGTTCGCGCGCTGGGGCGGCCGACAGGTCGCCGATGGCGAGAATTTTCCCCTGGGACATGCCGAGGTCGGCGCGCACCCGTGGGGCTCCCGTACCGTCAATAAGCTCTCCGCCCTCAATGATGGAATCGAACATGCGCGTTCAATCCACCTGGACGCCGGCGCGCTTGACGACCTCCGTCCACATCCGCGTCTCGCGCAGGGCGCGATCAAACAGCCGGTCGGGCGAGCCTATGGTGGTCTCGAAGGAAATGGCGGCATAGCGCTCATTGACCGCGGCGCTGCCCAGCACCTTGTTGATTTCCCCGTTGAGCCGCAACACGACCTCGCGCGGCGTGCCGGCCGGCGCGACAATGCCGCCCCAGGCCGTGGTTTCATAACCCTTGACGAACTCCCCGATGGTCGGCACCTCGGGAAACAGCGGGCTGCGCGCCCGGCCGGAAACGCCGAGCGCCTTGATGCGCCCGTTCTTGATGTGCGGCGCGATGGACGACAGGTTGTCGAACATCAGGTCGACCTGCCCGCCCATGAGGTCCTGGATGGCCTGCGGGCTGCCGCGGTAAGGCACGTGGGTCATGAAGGTGCCGGTCATGCTCTTGAACAGTTCGCCGCCCAGGTGGCCCGTGGTGCCGTTGCCGGGAGACGCCATGCTGAGTTTGCCGGGCCTGGATTTGGCCAGCGCGATCAACTCGGCCACGTTCTTGACTCCCAGGTCATTGCGGACGACGAGCGCATTCTGCACATAACCGAGCAGCGCCACGGGAACCAGCTGTTTGTCCGGGTCGTAGGGTAGCTTGGAGAAAAGCGATTTGTTGATCGCCAGCGTGCCCACATTGCCGTATCCCAGCGTGTACCCGTCGGGCGCCGCGCGCACGATTTCCTGCATGCCGATATTGCCGCTGGCGCCGGGCTTGTTGTCGATCACAAAAGGCTGGCCCAGGGCCTTCACCAACTCGCCGGTCAGGATGCGGCAGATGTTGTCGGGCGAGCCGCCCGCGGCGGATGGAACGATCAGGCGTATGGGCCGGTCGGGCCAGGCGGCGCGTGCCAGCAGGGGTGAGGAGGCCATCGCGACGGCCCCCAGCTTGAGGAGTGTTCGCCGCGTTGTCCGGTAGTCGGTCATGGAGGTCACCTTGGGAATCAGGAATGAGGAAACCGAATGATGCGTGGACAAACCTTCAGCTACAAACGACAATTTCTGCGTCTTCCATGCTTTTTTCTCATGCACCATGATGCTGCGCGCGCCCTCCACCATGTCCCTGGTCTGCCTTGAGGCCAGCGCGCGCCTGCGGTCTTTCACCGCCGCCGCGCAGGAGCTTCACCTGACGCAGGGCGCGGTCAGCCGCCAGATCATGGCGCTTGAAAGCCGCCTTGACGTCAAGCTCTTCGTGCGGCGGCGGGATGCGGTCGTGCTCACGGAAGCCGGCCGCTACTACCTGGACGAAGTCGGCCCCATTCTCCAGCGCCTCGAACGCGCGACGGCCAACGTGATGGCGCTCAAGGGGCGCGGGGGGTCGCTGGCCGTGTCGGTCGGCGCATCGCTGGGCAGCTATTGGCTGATTCCGCGCCTGCCGGACTTCACGCGCGCGCACAGCGAGATCACCCTGAATTTCGCCACGCGCGTGGGGTCGGTTGATTTCAAGAGCATGGCGGTGGATGCCTCGCTCGAGTTCGGCGACGGCAAGCGTGCCGGCCTGCACAACGATTTTGTCTTGCCCCTGGCGATGGCGCCTTATGCCGCACCGGCATGGATCGCCAAAAACGGCAAATCGCTGAGCTCCCGCACCCCGATGTCGGCGCTGGTGCACCACACGACCGTGCTGGACGCGTGGCGCAAATGGTTCGACCACGCCGGCATCGAAATAGGCACGGGCCAGGAGGGGCCGCGCTACGAGTTGATGTCCATGGCGCTGAATGCCGCGATAGCGGGCCTGGGAGCGGTGCTGCTGCCCGATTTCATGGCCAGCGATGCACTGGCGACCGGCCGTTTACGCCGGCTGTCGAAGAAACAATGGATTTCTCCTCGCGGCTACTACCTGGTGTATCCCGAGGAATCATCGAAGCTTGAGGCCCTCGCGGTGTTCCGTACCTGGCTGCTCGCACAGGCGCACGAATGAATGATGCCGCGCTACCTGCCTTGCAAGCCCGCGAATCAACAAAGCGCGTTCGTGACCTGACTGCCGCCGAGCTCGACGAGTTGAACTTCTGAATTCAAGCTCGCACCGACCGTGCCAATCATCTTCATCTAGACGGAATTTCTATGGTGGCCAAAGAACTGAAGCTAGCCCCAGCATCGCCTCGCGACACTCGACAACGCGCTGGGCAGGCACCCGGTGTTCTCGGTGAGCCGGACTCACCCGCGTTCAGGCACTTGGACGAAATCAGCACTGCGGATACACGCAAGCTGTTGCCTAGACACGCCGCACCCGAACACTTCTGGCCGCGGCAAGCCCACCAGGCTCGCCACCCCAAAGCCCTGGCGCCCACCGGTGCGCGTTTATGGATACGGCTTCCGCTGGTGTAGCACCGCGGTTTTTTCCAGGGTTTTGGCGGTCATGCGGGCGCGCTGCCCAACAGCCAATGGCGCTCCTTTGACCACCCCAGGAAACGATGGGGCCCCATGGCGTCCGCCGCCCGGCCTTCAGGCAGGCTGCTTTTCGACGCAGCCATGAGGCTCGTCAGCACGGGCCCAAACCGCGTCCTGAATTCAGGTGGCTGCGCTTCCAAATGGCTTTGCGCCCAAGACATGAAATCTTCGAGATCACTTTTGGGCAACAGAGCAAGAAAGACAATCATCTGGCGCCAGGCGTAAGCGGTGTTCTTGAGCATCAGCAGTTGCCCGTGCCATCCAGCGGATTTAACCTGCTGGCGTTTGCAGATCCATTTGAAGCAATCCATCGCCATCTGGCCCAGATGCTCCTGAAGCCCTTGCTTCAATCCGGGAACGGAGAACAGGGTCGCCAGATTCTGTGTTGTCAAAATCTGCTGCTGCTCGATGACCATCCCATTGGAGGCGGGGGCACGAGCCCCGGATGGAACACCGGCACGTTTGCGGCAGATTTCAGCGAACGCATCCGGCTCGCGAGCCCCTGAGGCCGGCTGAGACGTCCGTTGCGTTTTCTGCACCGCCCCCGGCAGTTGCTGCACAGCGCCGTAGTCGATGTCGTAGTAGATAGAGTAAAGCGTTCCGTCCAGCAGCCTGGCTGCCCATCTGGCTGCCTCGGCAAACTTTTCCGAAAACTCTCCCATAAAAATATCGGCTGCGAGTTCATCGACCAGCGGAAGGTCCATGTCGGCGCCTTTTGCAAGCGCCCGCAATTCTTTCAACAGTTTGTTCGGCAGGATTGCCTGTGGAAACGAAGTCAGTGCCAGCAAGCTGATTTCCTCCAGGGCCCGGCCTGAAAGGTCACTCCCGGACGAATCCGCACCACGAAAGCTTTCGATGGCGGCAATCCAGGGAAGCTCTTCGATCCTGACCTGGCTCTCCAGATTCAGCAGAAGGAGGGAACGGCGGCGGCGGAATGCCCGATAGACAGCAGCGTAAAGCCGACGCGACCTGGACTCACCCATGCCCATTGCACGAATCTCCGAGGTCATCTGCGGCAACAGCTGCGCGAGGACTTCACCGGAAGTGATCAACTCTCGTTGGGTCAAGGCCGCCACGGTTTCATTAAGGCATCGGTCAATCTTGCGGCGGATGGACTCGGGAATTCTTGTGCCCTCCGGAATCCCATGCTGGGAAGCCTCCTCGGCACTCACGCTTTCCAACAGATCTTCAACATCATCAAGACCCTTGTCGCCCGGGAATTTCCCCAAACGAGGCAAGACCACCTGGGCCATTCGGTCGAACGTGGGAGCGCGCACGTCCTCCGACTGCTTGCGCCGGATGTCGAGGCCTCGCGGCGATCCCGGGGCGCCTCGTTTCGCCACATGCCGGGCGAGGATCACACGGATGCGGCCGACTTCCTTGCCGCTAAGCGACGCGGGAGCCGTTGCGCTTCTCCCGAGAAACTGCCTCAGCTGGGCAAAATGCTCCCGCGGGTCGTCAGGCCGCGCGCACAAGGTATGCCTTAGCCTGAGCTCCGCATATTCTTCGAGCAATTCCATGACGCGCGCCGGCCAGTCCACTGGGTAATACTGGCAAGGCCAGTCTCCTTTGGCAGTCTCCAGGAACAGGGAAACCATCCGATCGCAAAACGGCCCCCAGACATTCACGGCCTCCCTTTGAAGCAGTATCTGTTTTTTCGGTTTGATCTTCCGGAGCTTGCCCAAGGTGGCCGACACGTCCTGCAGATGAACGCGAGGCCCTGTCGGATGAGCTTGCTCAAGAGGAATTGGGTAAAACCGCAAACGCCCGAAATAAGGTGCAATCTGGTCCAGCAGCTGACGTGCCTCCTGAACATGACCGTTCTCCACCAGCCAGGCAAGCACGAGGAGTGCACCTTCCTCAGGCACCTTGATGTCATAGCACCCGGATTCAAGCTGCCATCCCAGTTCCTGCAACCCTGCATCGGTCAGGAAGTAGGCATTCAAGGCACGGCGTTCCTGCCCCGCTGGAACGGAATCCAAGCGCTCAAGCAACGCTTTTTCGTGGTCTTGAAGCGCGCCGGCGGCAAGCAACTCACCTGTTGCAAAACCTCCTTTGACGACTTCCAGTGTGGCCCATGCAGGCACTTCCTTGATCGGTGTTCTGGAGCCGTAGTCCAATGCGCCGCCCACGATGTTCTGCAGCACCTTGGTCCACGCTGCGACCTTGTTCCTGGCGCCATCTTGTGTCTGGGCGCCTTCGCCGGTCTCCGCGGCAACCAGTGCTTTCGCGAGCTGGGAGCCCGCGTAATGAGGGTTAACGCTGGCTGCGCTCGCCACCTTCGAGTCGTTTTCTTTCATGCCCGCGCCAGCAATAGGGATCCGGAGGCTGGACTCGAACCAGCGCCCACTCGGTTACAAGCCGAGTGCTCTGCCACTGAGCTACCCCGGAAAAAAATTGATCTGCGTTCGCGAGAGGTCTTGAAAACCATGGGGCATCATAAGACAGCGCCAGGCAGCCTCCCGATTTGAAAATCCATCTCGCCTGTGGCCAAAAATGCTCAAGACGTCGGGATTGCGCCAGGCTCAGCCCCGCCGCCCCAGCCGCACCGTGGTCACCCCCGGCCGCAATTGCCGCAGCGAAGGCATGACCAGCACACAGTCGTCATAAGGCGTGAGCACTTCGCGCCCCGCATCGACGGCGATCATGGTGCCGGCTTTGGCAATGGTTTCGCCGCCGGTGTAGGGCTCTTTAAAACTGAAATCCATGGACGTCGCCACCACACGGTCGGTGACCACCACAGGCGCGGGCGGCTCCCGGTCCGGCAGCAGCCAGCCGATGGGCACTTCATTGCGGGCCAGCGCGCCGGCCTGCACCAGGAAACGCATGAGCGTGTCGCGCGCGGCGCTGACGGCGCGAGGGTCCCAATGCTGGCCCGCCTCCAGCAGCAGCGCGATGCGCCCGCCTTGCGCATCCGCGAATTCGCCGTAGTCGCGCATGCGCACGCCGTCGGCATGGCCGGCGTCGACGACCACTTGGCCCGCGGTGCGCAAGCCTTGCGCAAACGCGATGTTGCGCACCAGCGTGCCGGTGATCAGCAAGGGCACGCAGGGCTCGTGCATGGAATGCAGGTCCAGCAGATGCGTGGCGCGGTCCACAAAAGGCCGCAACTGGCGCGCGCGGTCCAACTCGGCGCTGCGGCGCGGCCCGTCAAGCACGTCGGCGGCCCAGACGCGGTTGAAGTCTTCGTCGATAAAACGCGAGGCGTCGGGCTGGGCCGCGTCAAAGCGTTCAAAGGCGGCGACATTGCAGAAGGCCAGCGTGACCCGGCCGCGCGCCGGTTGCCAGCCCGCGGTGAGCAGCTCGGCCAGCGCGATGGCGCCCGAGTACTCATTGCCGTGCACCAGCGCCGTAACCAATATCTCGGGGCCGGGCGCGGCGCCGCTTCGCTCGTGCACATGCGGCACACCGGTGGGCGAATTCGTCCAGCGCGCCAGCTTCGGCGGCAGGGTCAGGACCGGGTGGTGTTGCATCAGTTCGCCGCCCCGGCCATTGCCAATCCGCCCGCCGCGCAGGATTCAAGACAGGCATGAGCGCCTCTTTGTATGGCTCGCTGTCTATGGATATTCAACATGGACTTTTCTTCAATAAAACTGTTTCGGATGCCGATCATCAGTACTTCCAGAAGATCTTTTGCAGCTCCTTGGTGTCCCTGGTCTTCGTCAAGGCCAGGGCCATCAGGATTCGAGCCTTCTGGGGATTCTGGTCGTCGACAACAAGCCAGTCATTGGCGTCGTCCTTCACCGAGTTGTTCCGGATCACCACACCACTGCCGGTACGGCTTGCCCGAACGACAAACACCCCCTTGGCGCGGATCTCGTTCAGCGGGCCGGCGATGTATTCCGGAACACTTCCCCCGCCGAACCCGGCATGAATGACGGCCTTGGCCCCTGATGCGACAAGCGCGTCGTAAGCCGCACGGTTCATGTCCTGATAGCTGTAGGCAATGTCTACCTGCGGCAGGGCCTGTATCTTGTCGATGTCGAATTCACTCTGCACTGTATGCGGGCGAATCGGCGCACGGTAGAACCGGGCCTGGCCTTCGACCACAAGGCCTAGCGGCCCATAGGGGGACTTGAAGGTGTCAACCCTGGTGGCATTGGTTTTGGTGGCATCGCGAGCGCCGTGGATCTCGTCATTCATGACCACCAGAATTCCTTTTCCCGCCGCTTCCTTGCTCGCAGCGACCGCCACCGCGTTGTAGAGGTTGAGCGGCCCATCCGCGCTGAGCGCCGTACCGGGCCGCATGGACCCGAGCATCACGACCGGCTTGCTGCTTTTGACGGTGAGATTGAGAAAGTACGAGCTCTCTTCCAGGCTGTCGGTGCCGTGGGTGATCACGATACCGTCGACCTCCGGCGACTTTAGGAGTTCGGACACGCGGCGGGCAAGTTGAAGCAGGCGTTCGTTGGTGACGTTGTGCGAGCCGACCTGGAAAATCTGCTCGCCCTTGACCTTGGCAAGGTTCTGGATCTCCGGCACTGCCGCCATGATCTTGTCGACGGCGACCACGGCCGCCTGGTATGCGCCGGTGTTGGCGCTGGTGGCCCCGGCGCCGGCAATCGTGCCGCCGGTGGCAATGAGCACCAGGTTGGGTTTTTTCGCTTCCTGGGCCAGTGCTGAAGCCGAAAGGGCCATCGGCAACAGCAGGCCGCAGGCGATCCTGCGCAACATCGGTATGACGGATAAGTACATGGCAACTCCTCCAGTTTCGGGTTATAAAAATTTCGCAACGTCGCGCTGCGGCTGTGTCGAAAGGGTTGTGGCGGATCCCGCGTTCATGAAGCCGCGCCGGTGCTGACGGCCTTGTTGACGACGGCGCGCACACGCTGGGTTTCGGCGCGCACAAAAGCCGTGAGCGCCTGGGGTGTGCCGCCTTCATTCGAAATGCCGGCCTTCTGGAGTTTTTGCCAGACGGCTTCCTCGCGCAGGATGTCGTTGAGTTCGCGGTTGAGCCGTGCGACCATGGGCGCCGGCAGTTTCGCGGGGCCGAAAAGGCCGAACCAGACGTTCATGTCATAACCCTTGAGCCGGGGGTTCTCGGCCAGCGCGGGGATTTGCGGCGCGGCGCGCGAGCGTGTGGGCGTGGTGACGCCCAGCGGAACCATCCTGCCGGATTCAATGTGCGGCAGCGCGGAGGACAGCACCGAAACGCTGAACTCGATGTTGCCGCCCAGCAGGTCCTGCAGCTGCTGGCCCGCACCGCGATAAGGCACGTGGCGAAAGCTGGTGCCGGCCATCAGGTTGATGAGTTCGCCCGACACGTGCAGCGGCGTGCCTATGCCCGAAGAGGCAAAACTCAGCTGGTTGCGTTCGCGTTTGGATTTGGCGATGGCTTCTTCGATGGTCTTGACGCCGGTCTGGGTGTTGGTCACAAACACCATGGGCGTGATGCCTATCAGCCCCACCGGCGCCAGGTCGGTTTCGCCGTTGTACTTGATGGCGGCGTTGTAAAGCCTGGCGATGGACACCTCGCTGCCCGAACCCAGCAGCAGGGTGTAGCCGTCGGGGTTGGCGCTGACGACTTTCTGCGCGCCTATGGTGCCGCCGGCGCCGCCCACGTTTTCAATCACGACCGGCGTGCCCAGGCGTTTGGACAGCGGCTCGGCGATGATGCGCGCGACCAGGTCCACGCTGCCGCCTGCCGGGTAGCCCACCACCAGCGAAATCGGCTTGGCCGCGGGCCAGGCCTGGGCCTGCGCGGTGGAAAGTGCCGAAAAGGCCAGCAGCGCCAGCAAAGCGGACGCGGCCCTGCGCAGGGCGCGGGCCGGGCGGGGGCGGGAAAAGATGGAATGTGGGGGCATGACGACGGTCTCCTTGTTTAGTGGAGCCAGTCTAGGAAGCCGTCCCTGGGCGCCGCATGCGCATCACGCATGGGCGCATGCGCAAACTCGCTCAGGCCGTCGTCGCCGCCCAGATTCGCTGCACCAGTTCGTTGCGCGGGCTGCGGTTGCGGTACAGCCGTATCTCGAAGCGCACCGCCAGCGCCTGCGGGTCAGCCGCCACCAGCCGGCCGCTGCGCAGGTCCTCGCCGACCAGGCCGCGCGGCAGCCAGGCCAGGCCCACGCCCTGCAGGGCCTGCTCATGCAGGGATTCGGCGAAGTCGGACTCGGTCACGGTGTACAGGAAGAACTCACGCGCATCGCGGCTCAGCCCGTCCTGCAGGACCTGGCTGAGCGCCAGCGTGGGCGAATAACCGAGCACACGCGCCGGTTCGCGCGCGCTGCCGGGCAGGGCATGCAGCGCCTGCCCGTCGGGGCGCGGCGCGCTCACGGCCACCAGCTCTTCGGTGCCCAGGGTCAGGCCCTCGAAAGCCTGGTCGTCCAGGCGCATGGGCAGGCGCGGGTGCGTGAAGGACAGCAGGAAGTCGGCCGCGCCCTGCTCCAGCGCGGTGGCGCCTTCGTGGATGGAGCCGGTGAGTATGCGCAGGCGGAACTCGCCGGCGCCGCGCTTCACGCGCGCCAGCCAGGCGGGCACGGTGGTGCGCGACAGCGTGCGGCCAGTCGCCAAGGTGACCCAGTCAAGGCCGCCCTGCGCATGGCGTATGCGGGCGCGCACATCGCCCAGGCCGTCCACGGCGCGGCGCGCCACGGGCAGCAGCTCTTCCCCGGCGGCCGTGAGCGCCAGCGGCACGACGGCGCGGTYGACCAGGTCGGCGCCAGCCCAGAGCTCCAGCGCGCGCACGCGGCGCGAGAACTGCGGCTGGGTCACGTGGCGCAGCTCGGCGGCCCGCGAAAAGCTGCGTTCGCGTGCCAGGGCGATGAAGTCTTCCAGCCATTTATGGTCCACGGCAGCACCTTGTTGGGAAAATGAAACGATGGTATCGCCTGGGCCTGCGAAAAACGCCGCGGGTTTGGCTACTGGTTTTCCCCCAATTCGCTTCGATTTACCTCTGACGGAAGCCGCCAAACTGTGGGTAAAAGGCGTCAAGGCCCTGCTTGTGCGTGTGTAAAATCGTCCAAAACACAAGAGGGCCCCGTGTATGCGGGGCCACAAGGGGGGCCCGCTGCACGGTGAATGGTTTGTGATCGGCCCGGTCAGTCATTGAGGTCATCCACCCACGAGTCAGTTTTGCGCTTCGAATTCATCCTTCTTGAATGGTCGGCCTATGCCGACGGCCTCACCCGTCATGACGACTGGCTCCGGTGGGCCAAAGGCTTTCCCCAGCTTCCCCGGCCCCTGGTGGAGGCCGTGCCCCCGCTCACCGAAATGCCTGCCATGATGCGGCGCCGCGTCGACCGCCTGGGCCGCCTGGCCTGCCAGGTCGCCTACTGGTGCCAATCCCCCGCCGGCGCGCCCATGGTGTTCGCCTCGCGTTACGGCGATGCCACCCGCTCCCTGGCGCTGCTCGGTGACCTGGTGCTAGGGCAGCCGCTGTCGCCGGCCGGCTTCGGCCTCTCGGTGCACAACGCCGTCTCGGCCCTGTACTCCATCGCCCAGGGCCATACCGGCAATACCGTGGTGGTGGCGGGCGGCCGCGCCAGCGTCGCGGCGGCGCTGACCGAAGCCGCCGCCCTGCTGGCCGACGGCGCGCCCGAGGTGCTGGTGGTGTATTACGAAGCCCCGCTGCCGGACAGCTATGCCGGGTTTGAGGACGAGCCCGCCTGCGAATACGCCTGGGCCTGGCGCGTGGCCCGTCCGGGACATCCGGGACATCCGGACGAGGCCGATTCACCGGCACTAAGCCTGGAACTCTGTGAAGGTGAAGCCGACGGCATCGCCAATGCCGAGACCGCGGGCTGGCCCGCCGGCCTGGCCGTGTTGCGCCACCTGCTCCAGTCGATAGCCCCTGAGGAAACCGCCGCCCCCGCACCGCTGCTGCGCTATGACAGGGCCGGCACACGCTGGCGCTGGAGCGCCCATGCTTAGGCGCCTGAATTACGCCTGGCGCCTGTTCGCGACCGCGCTGAGCTTCAGCTGTTTCGGGCTGGGCGGCCTGCTGTTGTGGATCGTGGTATTTCCGGCGCTGTCGCTGTTCATCCGCGACCGCCGGCGCCTGTCGCTCGCGGCGCGCTGGGTCATCCACCAGTCCTTCCGCGCCTTCGTGGGCCTGATGCACCGGCTGGGCATCTTCAGCTACGAGACGCACGGCCTCGAAAAGCTCGATCGCCAGGGCCTGCTGGTGCTGGCCAACCACCCTTCGCTGATCGACGTGGTCTTCCTGATCTCCTTCATCGCCCGGGCCGACTGCGTCGTCAAGGCCGCACTGGCTGCCAACCCTTTCACGCGCGGACCGGTGCTGGCCGCGGGTTTTATCTGCAACAACGGCGGCCCGGCGATGGTCGAAGACAGCGTGGCCTCGCTGCGCGCGGGCAACAACCTGATCATCTTTCCCGAAGGCACGCGCACCCCGGTGAACGGCGCGCCCGGCAAGCTCCAGCGCGGCGCCTCCAATGTGGCGGTGCGCGGCAAGGTCGACGTGACGCCGGTGCTGATCCAGTGCAGTCCCTCCATGCTCGCCAAGGGCGTACCCTGGTGGCGGATCCCGGCGCGCCGCCCGCATTTCCGCATCGAGGTGCGCGACGACATGCCCATCGCTTCCCTGGTGGACAGCCGCGACAGCGAGGCCCTGGCCGCGCGCCGCCTGACCGAACACCTGGCCGACTATTTCACCACGGAGACACGCAGTGACCCAAGACACGCAAACGCTTGAGAGCGAGATCAAGGAGCTGATCATCAGCGCCCTGGCCCTCGAGGACCTGACGCCCGATGACATCGACGCCGCCGCGCCGCTGTTCGTCAAGGGACTGGGGCTGGACTCCATCGACGCCCTCGAACTGGGGCTGGCCCTGCAGCGGCGCTACGGCGTCAGCGTCTCGGCCGACTCCGAAGAGACACGCAACTATTTTTCCAGCGTGCAGGCGCTCGCGGCCTTCGTCGGCTCGCAGCGCACGCGTTGATTTCATTCGCAAGGACGCCATCATGACCAAAAACGAAATATTCCAGCGCATCGTGACCATTCTTGTGGAAACCTTCGGCATCGAAGCCGAGCGCATCGTGCCCGAAGCCCGCCTGCGCGACGACCTGGACATCGACAGCATTGACGCGGTCGACCTCATGGTGCAGCTCAAGCCGCTGGTGGGGCAAAGGCTGCAGCCCGAAGCCTTCAAGACGGTGCGCACCGTGAGCGACGTCGTCGACGCCCTGCACAAGCTGACGGCGGGGCACGAGGCGGCTGATGCCTAAACATGTCGCCGGCGTGCTGCTGGCGCTTGTCACGCTGGCCTATCCGCTGATTGTTTACCTCAGCCTGGGCCGGCTCGAACCGCGCTGGCTGGCCTTGCTGCTGCTGGGCCTGGCGCTGGCGCGCCTGGTGGTAAGCCGCACGGCGGTCACCTGGGGTTTTGCCGCCGGCGCCCTGCTGCTGGCCGTCTTCAGCTGGGCCGGCAATGCGTGGATGCCGCTCAAGCTCTACCCGGTGGTCGTCAGCGCCGTGCTGCTCGCGCTGTTTGCCGCCAGCCTGGCCTATCCGCCCAGCGCCATAGAACGTTTCGCGCGCCTGCGCGAACCCGAGCTGCCGCCTGAAGCCGTGGCCTACACGCGGCGCGTGACGCAGGTGTGGTGCCTGTTCTTCATCTTCAACGGCGCCATGGCTTTCGCCACGGCGCTATGGGCCAGCGATGCGGCCTGGACGCTGTACAACGGCCTGGTCTCTTACTGCCTCATCGGCGTGCTGATGGCCGCCGAGTGGCTGGTTCGCCGCCGCGTGCGCGCCCGCATCGCCGCGGCGAACAGCGCGCAGGGCTGACAGGCATGGCCGACTGGTGGTCCCTGAGCGAGCTCGCCTGCCGCACGCCGGATGCGCGGCGCCGGGTGGCGCTGCGCGCCGACGGCGGGCATCTGTCGCATGCCGACCTGCTCCAAAGGGTGGCGTGCTGGCAAAGCGTGTTCGCCGCGCGGCCCGAGTCCCATTGCGCCATTTACTTCAACGATCCCTTTGAGTTCGCGGCGGCGCTGCTGGCCGTCTGGCACCTGGGCAAAACCGCAGTGCTGCCCGGCGACGACCGGCCCGACACGCTCAGCACCCTGCTGGAGGCCGGCTACCTGCTGGCCGGCGACCTGCCGGGCGCGCTGCAGGCCGGCACTGAATCCCAAGCACCGGCGACGGCCCGCCAGCCCCTGGACCTCTCCACCGCGCGCCTGCGGCTTTACACCTCGGGATCGCAAGGCCGTCCCGAAGCCATCGACAAACGCCTGGACCAGCTGGCGTCCGAGGTCGGCGCACTCGAAGAAGCCTTGGGGCAGCGGCTGGACGACGGCGCGCCCACGGTGTGGGCGACGGTGTCGCACCAGCACATCTACGGCCTGCTGTTCCTGGTGCTGTGGCCGCTGGCCGCCGGCCGGCCCTTCGGCTTGCGCAGGCTGCTGTATCCCGAAGACCTGGCCGCCTGCCTGGGCGCCCAGGCGTCCATCCTGGTGTCTACCCCGGCCCACCTCAAGCGCCTGGCCGAGCCGCCGGACTGGCAACTGGCCCGGCAGCAACTGCGCGCCGTCTTTTCCTCGGGTGGGCCCCTGCCCTTTGAGGTCTCCCAGTCCGCCGCCGTGATCCTGGGCCGCGCGCCCATCGAGGTCTTCGGCAGCTCGGAAACCGGCGGCATCGCCTGGCGCCAGAGCACCGCCGCGGACCAACCCTGGCAGCCGTTTGCCGACGTGCAGTGGCGCCTCGACGGCGAGTGCCTGGCCGTGCAGTCGCCGCGCCTGCCCGACACCGCGTGGTGGACCACCAGCGACCGTGCCGCGCCGGCCGGCGACGGCAGCTTCCGCCTGCTGGGCCGTGTCGACCGCATCGCCAAGATCGAGGAAAAACGCGTCTCGCTCAGCGCAGTCGAGCAGTTGCTGCTGAAGACGCCCTGGGTGCAGGAAGCCAGAGCGCTGGTGGTCGATACCGCCGTGGGCGTCCGCGTGGGCGTGGTGGCGGTGCTTACGCCGGCGGGTCGCGAGCAGGATAGCCTGGGCCGGCGCGCCCTGCTCGAGTCGCTGCGCGAGGCTTTGTCCAGCGGCGTGGAGGCCCTGGCCATCCCGAGGCGCTGGCGCTTTGTAGAGGCCCTGCCGGTCAATGCACAGGGCAAGTCGCCGGAAGCCTTGCTCGCGGCACTCTTCACACCGCAAGCGCCCGCGGCGCGCCCCGAAATGCCGGCCGTGCAATGGCTGGAGCGCGGCGACACCGATGCGCTGGCCACGCTGGACATCCACGCGGGCCTCACGGTGTTCGACGGCCATTTCGAGGTCGCACCAATCTTGCCGGGCGTCGCGCAGCTGGACTGGGCGCTGTCGCTGGGGCGCGAATGTTTCGCCCTGCCGCAACACTTCGTGCGCCTGGAAGCCCTCAAGTTCGTGCGGCCGGTGCAGCCCGGCACGGCCCTGTACATGGCCTTGCAGTTCAAGCCCCGGCTGGCCGACGCGAGCCTGTGCAGCCTGAGCTTTCGCCTGTATTCGCATGAGGGCGCGGACGCTTCCGGCGCCTCCACACCGAACGAACACGCCAGCGGACGCGCGGTCTGGTCCTATCAAACCGGGGCCGACGATGCATAAAGCCGTCGCGATCATCCCCTGCTACAACCACCCGCAAACCATAGGCACCATGGTGGCCGCGGTGCGCGCCCACGGCCTTGAGGTGGTGGTGGTCGATGACGGCAGCGACGCGGCCTGCGCCAAGGTGCTGGATGAACTCGCCGCGCTGCACGGCGCCGGCATGGTGCTGCTGAGGCTGGACCACAACCAGGGCAAGGGCGGCGCGATGATGGCCGGCCTGCGGCATGCGCAGTCGCTTGGCTACACCCATGCGCTGCAGATCGACGCCGACGGCCAGCATGAAGCGGCCGACATTCCCCGATTTCTCGCAGCCTCGGCAAGCCACTCCGATGCCGTGGTCTGCGGCGTTCCCATTTATGACGAGTCCGTTCCCAAGGCCAGGCTGTATGGGCGCTACGCGACCCACGTCTGGGTCTGGATCAACACCCTGTCGCTGGACATCGCCGATTCCATGTGCGGCTTTCGTGTCTACCCGCTGGTGCCCGTCGTGAAGCTGTTCAACCAGGCCCGCCTGGGCCGGCGCATGGACTTCGACTCCGAACTGCTGGTGCGCCTGCACTGGCGCGGCGTGCGCATCGTCAACCTGCCGACGCGGGTGCGCTACCCGGCCGACGGCGTGTCGCACTTCCAGCTGGTGCGCGACAACCTGCTGATCTCCGGCATGCATGCGCGCATGCTGGCCGGCATGCTGCTGCGCCTGCCGCTCTTGGTGTGGCGCAAGGTCACTTCGTGATGCAGCCCTCCATCGCCCCCACCGCCGCGCCGCACTGGGCCAGCCTGGGCGAACACACCTTTGTCGCCGGCGTGCGCTTGCTGTTCTGGGTCTACCGCGTGCTGGGACGCCTGCCCTTTCGCGTGTGCCTGTACCCGGTGGTGGCGTATTACTGGGCGACGCGTGGAGATGCGCGGCGCGCCTCGCTGGACTACCTGCAAAAAATCGAGGCGGCCACCGGCAGCCTGGGCCATGCGCCCGTGTGGCGCGACACCCTGCGGCATTTCCTGGCCTTTGCCGATGCCATCCTTGACAAGCTGCTGGCCGTGAGCGGCGGCATCACGCAGGCCAGCCTTCGCACGGAAGGTGAGCAGGGCCTGCTGGCCCTGGCCGCCCAGGGCCGGGGCGCGGTGATCGTCACCGGCCACATCGGCTGCATGGAGCTGTGCCGCATCAGCGCCGAACGGCATCGCGGCGTGCGGCTCAACGTGCTGGTGCACACGCGGCACGCGGAACGCTTCAACCGCATCCTGCAGCAGCTGCACCCCGACAGCGAAGTGCGTTTCATCCAGGTCACCGAAGTCAACCCGGCCACCGCCATGCTGCTGGCCGACAAGGTGGCACAGGGCGAGTTCGTCGCCATCGCCGGCGACCGCGTGCCGGTGCGCCAGAGTATGGCCGTGCCGGCCCGCTTCCTGGGCCACGAGGCGCAATGGCCGGTCGGCCCCTACGTGCTGGCCGCGCTGCTCAAGTGCCCGCTGTATGCCATGGCCTGCGTGCGCGAAAGCAGCGGCTACGTGCTGCGCGTGCATTGCCTGGCCGAGCAGGTGGCGCTGCCCCGCAATGCCCGCCGCGAGGCGCTGGCCGCCCATGCGCAGCAATTCGCCGGCTGGCTTGAAGGGCTGTTGGCGCGTGCACCGTTGGCCTGGTTCAATTTTTTCCCCTTCTGGGCGCAGGCCATCCCGCCGCGCACCGCACAACCTGATCGCGACCATGACCGTTGAACATTTGAACCCCGTGATTTTTGATGGCCGGCGCCTGGACGTGGAAGACGTTGTCGCGCTGTCGACGCGCGCGCGCCCCGCGGCGTTGGGCCAGGCCCCGGCTTTTCGCGAGCGCATCGCGCGCGGCGCGGCTTTCCTGGACCGGCTGCTGCGCGAGGACGGCGTCGTCTACGGCGTGACCACCGGCTACGGCGATTCCTGCACCGTCAGCATCCCGCCCGAGCTGGTGGCCGAACTGCCGCACCATCTTTACACCTTCCACGGCATAGGCGCTGGGCGCTGGCTGACGCCCGAAGAAACCCGTGCCGTGCTGGCCGCGCGACTGGTCTCGCTGTGCCAGGGCGTGTCGGGTGTGAGCTGGGAACTGCTGGTGCAACTCGAGCAGCTGCTGGTGCACGACCTGCTGCCGCTGATTCCAGCCGAGGGCTCGGTGGGCGCCAGCGGCGACCTGACGCCGCTCTCCTATGTGGCCGCGGTGCTGTGTGGCGAGCGCGAAGTGCTGTTCGAAGGCCGGCGCCAGCCTGCCGCCGAGGCGCTGGCCCGCATCGGCCTGAAACCCCTGCGCCTGCGGCCCAAGGAGGCGCTGGCGCTGATGAACGGCACCTCAGTCATGACCGGGCTGGCCTGCCTGGCCTGGGAACGCGCCGACGGCGTGGCTCGCCTGGCCACGCGGCTCACCGCTTGCAACGTCTGGGCCAGCGACGGCAACGCCCACCATTTCGACGAAACGCTTTTTTCGCTGAAACCGCACCCGGGGCCGCAATTGGTGGCGCGCCGCCTGCGTGAAGATTTGCTGTCCGACCGGCCGGCCCGCAACGAAAGCCGCTTGCAGGACCGCTATTCGCTGCGCTGCGCGCCGCACGTCATCGGCGTGCTCGAAGACGCGATGCCCTGGCTGCGCCAGCTGATCGAGAACGAGCTCAACAGCGCCAACGACAACCCGCTGATAGAACCCGACGAGGAGCGCGTGCTGCACGGCGGGCATTTTTACGGCGGCCACATCGCGCTGGCCATGGACACGCTCAAGAACGTGGTCGCCAACGTGGCCGACCTGCTGGACCGCCAGCTCGCGCTGCTGGTGGACACGCGTTTCAACCACGGCCTGCCGGCCAACCTGTCGGCGGCCACCGGGCCGCGAGCGGCCATCAACCACGGCCTGAAGGCGCTGCAGATCAGCGTCTCGGCCTGGACCGCCGAGGCGCTCAAGCAGACCATGCCGGCCTCGGTGTTCTCGCGCTCGACCGAATGCCACAACCAGGACAAGGTCAGCATGGGCACCATCGCGGCGCGCGACGCGCTGCGTGTGCTGGAGCTGACCGAGCAGGTGGTGGCCGCCCTGCTGATCGCCGCAAGGCAGGCGCTGGCGCTGCGCCTGCCTTTGAGCAAGCTGCCGCTGCCCGCGCCGCTGGCCGGCTTCCTGGAACGGCTGTCCAAGGAGATCGCGCTGGTCGAGGAAGACCGCGCGCTGGACGCCGACCTGCAGCGCCTGCTGGCCGGCATGCGCTCGGGGCAATGGAGTCTTTACCATGGCTGAAACGTCCGCACCCGCCCCCGACCTCAGCCACGAGATCGAACTGAGCCCGGCCTTCCATGACCTGGACCCGATGAACATCGTCTGGCACGGCAACTACGTCAAGTACCTGGAGCTGGCACGCAACGCGCTGATGGCCAAGTTCAATTACGACTACCCGCAGATGCACGAGTCCGGCTACGCCTGGCCCATCGTCGACCTGCGCGTGAAGTACGTCGGCTCGGTGCGCTACGGCCAGCGCATACGCATACGCGCACGCATCGTCGAATGGGAGAACCGGCTCAAGATCGAGTACCTGATCTTGTGCGCCGAAACCAACGCGCGGCTCAACAAGGCCAGCACCATCCAGGTAGCGCTGGACATCAGCACGCTTGAAATGTGCTGGGTCTGCCCGCCGGTGTTATGGGAACGCCTGGGCGTGAAAGGGCCTGGAGCATGATGCAGCGCCGCGCCTTCCTCAAGCTGCTGCCGGCCGGCCTGACAGTCGTTGGCGCTGGCGCATACGCCCAAAACGCGCCCGAGTTGCTGGCCGAGATCGGCCGGCGCCTGGAAAACCCCGCCGTGCTGCGCGGCGAGTTCGAACAGACCAAGACCATCAAGGGTTTCAAGCGCCCGCTGGTGTCCAAGGGCACATTTGTCATGGCGGCGGGCAAGGGCGTGTTGTGGGTCACGGCCCAGCCTTTCGCGTCGACCGTAGTCGTCACGCGCGAACGCCTGCTGACGCTGGGCGAAAGCGGCGCCAGCCGCCAGATCGACACGCGCCAGGAGCCGGGCCTGAAAGCCGTCAATGAAATGCTGATGGCATTGCTGGCCGGCGACGTCAAGGCTTTGGCCGAGCGCTTCCAGGCCGAAGGCGCGCTGCAGGGCGCGCAGGGCTGGCGCCTGGCACTCAAGCCGCGCGACGCCAACCTGGCCGGTTTCATCACGCGCATAGAACTCGAAGGCCATCGCCACGTCGACAGCGTGAACCTGTACGAGGCTTCGGGCGACGCCAGCCGCATCCGCTTTTTTAACCACGCGGCATCCAGCCTGAGCCCGGCCGAAGCCGGGCGCTTCGGCCCATGAGGTTTTCCTCGCGCCTGGGCACTCCGCAGTGGCTGGCCCTGGCTTGGCTGCTGGTCGTGGCCGCCATAGGCTGGCACCAGTGGCAGTTCTGGCAAGCGCCCCGGCTGGACACCGACGTCTTCGCGCTGCTGCCCCAGGATGACAAAGCCCCAGTCGCGCAGCGCGCCATGCGCCAGCTCGGCGAGCAGGGCGAGCGCCGCGTCGTGGTCATGCTGGGCGCGCCCGACTGGCGCGGCGCGCAGGATGCGGCCGCGCGCTTTGATGCTTCCGTGGCGGCCGCGCATGCGGGCCTGCGCCGTGCGGGCGATGGCAGCGTGGCCACGCAGTCGCTGGATTTTTACCGTCCCTGGCGCGATGCGCTGCTCACCGACGGCCAGCGCGCGGAGCTGCGCAAGCCGGACACTTCCACACTGGCCGCGCAGGCGCTGGAGCGACTGCACGGCCTGAACACCGGCCAGCCGACCGCCTGGCTGGCCGACCCGCTGGGCCTGTGGACCGCCTGGTGGTCGCAGCGTGCGGGCCTCACGGCGGCCCGGCCGCGCGACGGCCTGCTGTGGGTGGCCGACCCCGATGGCAAACGCGACTGGGCGGTGCTGCTGTATGAAACCGAGGGCTCGGCCTTTCGCCTCGACGGCGAGCGCCGCTGGGGCGATGCGCTGGACGCGGCCGGCCGGGCGGCGGCCGAAGCCGGCCCGATCACCCTGCTGCGCGCGGGCGTGCCCCTGCATGCCGAAGCCGGCGCGGCCCAGGGCAACCGCGAGATGAACACCATAGGCTGGGGTTCGCTGGCGGCCGTCATCGCGCTGGTGTGGTGGGCCTTTCGCGCGCTGCGGCCCGTGGCGCTGATCGCGGTATCGCTGCTGGTGGGCTGCGCCGCGGCGCTGTCCGTCACGGTGTGGGTGTTCGGCCAGGTGCATTTGCTGACGCTGGTGTTCGGCGCCAGCCTGGTCGGTGTGGCCGAAGACTTCGGCATCCACTATTTCACCTCGCGGCTGGCTTCCCCCGGCACCGCGCGCTGGCCGCTGATGAAACACCTGCTGCCCGGGCTGGCGCTGGCGCTGCTGACCAGCGTGCTCGGCTACCTGGTGCTGGCCGTCGTGCCTTTTCCGGGCCTGCGGCAGATGGCGGTGTTCTCGTCCGTGGGGCTGGTCGCCGCCTTCCTCACCGCCGTGTGCTGGTTTCCCGCGCTGGACCGCGGCACGCTGCGCGGCAGCCGCATGGCCGGCGCCGTGGCCGCCAACCTGGCGCGCTGGCCCGCGCTCAAGGGGCGCCGGCTGTGGGCCCTGCTGGTGCTCTTTACCCTGCTGTGCGCCTGGGGCGTCTCTCGCCTGCAAGCCAACGACGACCTGCGCCAGCTGCAGTCCTCGCCGCCGGAGCTGATCAAGGACCAGATCGAGGTCAGCCGCCTGCTGCAGATACCAAGCCCGGCGCAGTTCTTTGTGGTGCGCGGCCCCACGCCCGAGGGCGTGCTGCAGCGCGAAGAAGCGCTCAAAGACAAACTACGCAGCGACCCGGCCAAGGCCGGCAAGCCTGCGCTCAGCGCCGTCTCCGACTGGGTGCCGTCCGCCGCGCGGCAGGCCGACAACCGCCGCCTGAGCACCGAGGCCGAGCAGCAGGTGCTGCGCAAGGTCAGCCAGGCACTGGGCGAAGACCTGCAACGCCCGGCCTTCAACCCCGCGCCGCTGGAACTGCAGGCCTGGCTGGCCAGCCCCGCTTCGGCCGCGGCGCGCGCCCAATGGCTGGGGCAGGTCGACGGGGCTTATGCCAGCGCCGTGCTGATACGCGGCCTGGCCAACCGCGCCCAGGCCGAAGCGCTGCATGCGCTCGGCGAACAGGTCGAAGGCGTGCACTGGGTGGACCGGGCCGGCGACATGTCGGGCTTGCTGGGGCGCTTTCGCGTCACCATGGGCTGGCTGCTGCTGGTGGGGCATGTGGTGGTATGGTCAGCCATGGCCCTGCGCTTCGGGCGCTCAGCCTGGCGCGCCTGGCTGCCGACCGCGCTGGCTTCGCTGGGGTGCCTGGCCGCGCTGGGCTGGCTGGGCGAGCCTTTCCAGCTCTTCAATTTGCTGGCGCTGATGCTCTTGCTGGGCATGGGCGTCGATTACGGGATTTTCCTGCTTGAGCACCAGGGCGAGGACCAGGGCCACGCCTGGCTGGCCGTGCTGCTGGGCGCGCTCAGCACCGGCCTGTCTTTCGGCCTGCTGGCCTTGTCCGCGACGCCGGCCTTGCATGCCTTCGGGCTGACCTTGCTGATAGGGCTGGCACTGGTGTGCCTGCTCGCGCCCCTTTTTCGCTTACACAAGCCCCATTACCCCAACCCAAGGCAGGCATGACACAAGAACACACAGACATCCTGATCATCGGGGCCGGCCCGGCGGGCGCCGTGGCCGCGGGCTTGCTGCGGCAGCAGGGGCGGCAGGTATTGATCCTTGAGCGCGAACAGTTCCCGCGCTTTTCCATCGGCGAAAGCCTGCTGCCGCAAAGCATGGAATACATCGAGGCCGCCGGCATGCTGCGGGCCGTCGTCGAGGCCGGCTTCCAGTACAAGAACGGCGCGGCTTTTGCCTGCGGCGAGCAGCACACCGAGTTCGACTTCCGCGACAAATTTTCGCAAGGCTGGGGCACCACCTACCAGGTGCAACGCGCCCGCTTCGACGAAGTGCTGGCGAACGAAGCGGCCCGCCTGGGCGCCGAAGTCCGCTACCGCCACGAAGTGCTGGCAGTGGACGTGGCCGGCGAGCGGCCCAGCGTGCAGGTGCGTGATGCAGACGGCCGTACCTATGGCGTGACCGCCAACTTCCTGCTGGACGCCAGCGGCTTCGGCCGCGTGCTGCCCCGGCTGCTGGGCCTGGAATACCCGTCGGGCTTTCCCACGCGCGGTGCCATCTTCACCCACGTGCAGGACAACGTACCGGCCGGTGCGGGTTTTGACCGGCAAAAAATCCTGGTCACCGTGCACCCCGAGCATTGCGACGTCTGGTACTGGACCATCCCGTTTTCCGACGGCCGTTGCTCCCAGGGCGTCGTCGCGCGCACCGAATTCCTCGCGCAGTACACAGGCAGCGACACCGAGCGCCTGCAGGCCCTCGTGAGTGAAGCGCCCGGCCTGCGCACCCTGTTCGCGAATGCGGTGTGGGACACCCCGGCGCGCAGCATCACGGGCTACTCGGCCAACGTCAAGTCGCTGTGGGGCAAGAACTACGCCCTGCTCGGCAACGCAGGCGAATTCCTGGACCCGGTGTTTTCCAGCGGCGTGACCATCGCCTTCAAGTCGGCCAGCCTCGCGGCCGCCTGCCTGAAGCGCCAGGCGGAGGGCGAACCTGTCGACTGGGAAAGCGACTACGCGCGCCCGCTGAAGGCCGGCGTCGACACCTTCCGGGTGTTCGTCGAGTCCTGGTATGCCGGCGGCTTCCAGAAAGTCATCTTCCATGAAAACGCCAGCCCCGAGATACGCCGCATGATCTCGTCCATCCTGGCGGGCTATGCCTGGGATACCGGCAACCCTTACGTCGCCGAGTCCAAGCGTCGGCTGGCCGTGCTGGAGGAATTGTGTTCGGCCTGAAGCTCCTTGCCGCCGTGTTCGCCGCCGTAACCGTGCTGGCGGGCTGTGCGTCTTCGCCGTCCTCGCCATCGGCCGCCACGCCGCTGCTGCGGCTGGCCCCGGCATCGCTGGGCCGCGAACTCGCGGTGGTGCAGCAGCTCGACATCCTGGCCGCGGGCCAGTCGCGCTCACTGGACGTGGCGCTCGAAGTTGACGCGCAGTCGGTGCGCATGGCTTTCCTGCAGCTGGGACAGACCGTCGCGCGGCTTGAATGGGACGGCCGGCAGCTGGAACAAAGCCTGGCGCCGGGCTGGCCCAAGGTGGTCAGCGCCGAGCGCGTGCTCAGCGACCTGCAACTGGTCTGGTGGCCGGCCGAGGCCGTGCGCGCGGGACTGGCGCCAGGCTGGCAGCTGGCCGAGTCGCCGCAAACACGCGAGCTGAGCCATGAGGGCCGTGTGCGGGTGTCGGTGCGCAAGCTGGCGGCCGAGCACGTCGAGCTGGTCCAGCACGCCGAAGGCTATACCGTGCAGATCCATACCCGCGGCGCATCGCCGGTTTTTTCATCGCCATGAGCACGATCTACCTCCACCCTCCCGGCCTGGTCTGCGCACTGGGCCACGGCATACCGCAGGTGCGCGAAGCGCTATGGAATGCGGCCGGCCCCGGCGGGCTGGTGCAGACCGAGCGCTACTCGCCGGGACGCAGCCTGCCGCTGGGCGAGGTCCAGGCGGCCCTGCCCAGCCTGGACCATGCCGCGCCGCAGTTCCGCGTGCGCAACAACGCCATCGCCCTGCTGGCGCTTGAGGGCATTCGCCCGGCCGTGGAGGCCGCGRTCAACCGCTTCGGCCCCTCGCGTGTCGCCGTCGTGGTCGGTACCAGCACCTCGGGCCTGGCCGAGGGCGAGGCCGCGCGCGCGCTGCATGAGCGCAGCGGCACCTGGCCCGCGGGCTTCAGCTATGCCCAGCAAGAGCTCGGCAACCTCGCCGACTTCCTGGCCGCCGAACTCGGCCTCACCGGCATCGCGCACGTCATCTCCACGGCCTGCTCGTCGGGCGCCAAGGCGCTGGCCAGCGGGGCGCGGCTGCTCAACGCCGGCATGGCCGACGCCGTGCTGGCCGGCGGCTGCGACGCGCTGGGCGCTTTCACGGTGGCCGGCTTCTCGGCGCTGGAGTCGGTGTCGGCCGCGCGCTGCAACCCGATGTCGCTGAACCGGCGCGGCATCAACCTGGGCGAAGGCGCGGCGCTGTTCCTGATGACGCGCGAAGAAGCGCCGGTGCGCCTGGCGGGCTGGGGCGAAAGCTCGGACGCCCACCACATGTCGGCGCCCGACCCGGCCGGCCGCGGCGCGATGCGCGCCATGCAGGCCACCCTTCAGCGCGCCGGTTTGCCGGCAAGCGCGGTGGACTACCTGAACCTTCACGGCACCGCGACGCCGCACAACGACATCATGGAAAGCCTGGCCGTGGCCGAGGTGCTGGGCAGCGGCGTGCCGGTCAGCTCCACCAAACCGCTGACCGGCCACACCCTGGCCGCCGCGGGCGCCGTCGAGGCGGCCTTCAGCTGGCTGACGCTGGTGGACAACCCGCAAGGCCGGCTGCCGCCGCACTGGTGGGACGGCGAGGTGGACCCCGCGCTGGCGCCGCTGCGCCTGGTGGCGCCCGGCGAAAGCCTGGGCCGCGCGCCGCGCCACGTCCTGAGCAACTCCTTCGCTTTCGGCGGCAGCAATGCCAGCGTCCTGCTGGGGAGCAGCTGAATGAGCGCGATGGACACATCCCTTGTGGTGGCGGACCTGGTACCGCACCGCGGCGCCATGAGCTGGCTGGACCGCATCCTCAGCGTCGACACCGAACGCGTGGTGGCCGAGGCCGACATAGCCGAGGACAGCCTTTTCCTGCGCGATGGGCAACTGGCCGCCTGGATAGGCATCGAGTACATGGCCCAGACCATCGCGGCCTGGGCGGGCCAGCGGGCGCGCCGCGAGGGACGCGCCGTCACGCTGGGCTTCCTGGTGGGGACCCGTCGCTATGATGTGTTTCGCCAGTCCTTCAAGGCGGGCGAGTGCCTGCGAATCGAGGCCGATTGCGAACTGATGGCCGACAACGGCCTGGGCATGTTCGCCTGCCGGATACTGGTGGGCGGCGAACTTGCGGCTTCGGCCAACCTGTCGGTGTTTGAGCCCCCCGAAGGCGGGGCGTTTATGGATAGCAAAAAGGGAGAGACATCATGAACCGCTGCGTGCTGGTCACGGGATCGAGCAGGGGCATAGGGCGGGCCGTGGCGCTGCGCCTGGCCAAAGACGGCTATGACGTGGCCGTGCATTGCCGCCAGCAGCGCGAGCAGGCCGAAGAGGTAGCCAATGCCATCCTGGAAATGGGCCGCGAGGCGCGCGTGCTGTGCTTCGACGTGACCGACCGCGCCCAGGCCTCCAGCATGCTGCTGGCCGACATCGAGGCCAACGGCGCCTATTACGGGGTGGTCTGCAATGCCGGCATCGCACGCGACAACGCCTTTCCCGCCATGAGCGGCGAGGACTGGGATACGGTCATCCATACCAACCTCGACGCCTTCTACAACGTGCTCAACCCCGTCGTCATGCCCATGGTGCGACGGCGCGCGCCCGGGCGCATCGTGACGCTGTCCTCGGTGTCCGGCCTGATGGGCAACCGGGGCCAAACCAACTACAGTGCAGCCAAGGCCGGCATCATAGGCGCCACCAAGGCGCTGGCAGTGGAGCTGGCCAAGCGCGAAATTACCGTGAACTGCGTGGCCCCGGGCCTGATAGATACCGACATGATTGAACCCCACGTGCTTGAGGAAGCCCTCCACATGATTCCCGCCCGCCGCATGGGCCGCCCCGAGGAAGTGGCGGCCGCCGTCTCCTTCCTGCTCTCGGCGGACGCCGCCTACATCACGCGCCAAGTGATCTCCGTCAACGGGGGGATGGTCGGATGAAACGCGTCGTCATCACCGGCGTGGGCGCGATCAGCCCGCTGGGCCACGACTGGCCCACCGTCCGCGCCCGCCTGCGCGAGGAGCGCAACGTGGTCCAGTACATCCGCGAATGGGACGAGTACGAGGGCCTGAACACGCGGCTGGGCACCCGCGCCGCGCCCTTCGAGCTGCCCGCGCGCTACAACCGCAAGGTCACGCGCAGCATGGGCCGGGTCGCCATCATGGCCACCCTGTCCGCGGAAACGGCATTGGCCGACGCGGGCCTGGCCGGCGACCCGCTGGTCACCAGCGGCAAGATGGGCATCTCCTATGGTTCCTCCATAGGTTCGCCCGCCGCCATGGGCGACTTCGGCAACATGATTTCGCGCAAGACCACCGAAGGCATCAACGCCAACACCTACATCCGCATGATGTCGCACTCGGCCGCCGTCAACATGGGCGTGTTCCTCGGCGTCACCGGGCGCATCATCCCGACCTCCAGCGCCTGCACCGCCGGCAGCCAGGGCCTGGGCTACGGCTTCGAGGCCATCCAGAGCGGCCGGCAGGTCGCCATGCTGGCCGGCGGCGCCGAGGAGCTCGACGCCACCGACGCCGCGGTCTTCGACACCCTGTTCGCCACCAGCACCAGCAACGACACGCCGCACTTAAGCCCGCGCCCCTTCGACGCCGAACGCGACGGCCTGGTGCTGGGCGAAGGCGCCTGCACGCTGGTGCTCGAAGAGCTGGAGCACGCTCAGGCACGCGGCGCAAAAATCCTGGCCGAGATCATCGGCTTCGGCACCAACAGCGACGGCACGCACGTGACCCAGCCGAACCCGCGCACCATGGCGCAGGCCATGCGCCTGGCCCTGGCCGGCGCCGGGCTGCCGCCCGAGGCCATCGGCTACATCAATGCCCACGGCACCGCCACCGAGCACGGCGACGTCGCCGAGAGCCAGGGCACGCACGAGGTCTTCGGCAGCCATACCCCCATCAGCTCGCTCAAAAGTTATATGGGCCACACCCTGGGCGCCTGCGGCGCGCTGGAAGCCTGGATGAGCGTCGAGATGATGCGCGACGGCTGGTTCGCGCCCACCATCAACCTGCGCAATGTGGACCCGCGCTGCGGCGAGCTCGACTACGTGCGCGAAGGCGGGCGCAGCCTGCAGACCGACATCGTCATGAGCAACAACTTCGCCTTCGGCGGGATCAACACCTCGCTGATCCTGCGGCGCTGGCCGGAGTGAGCATGCGCACCGGAATTTCACCGGCCGGACACGTCAAAATGTCCAGCTACCCACCATCACGAAGGCCCTGAGCCTGAATGAAAGCAGCCGGCCGGATAAGCCGGCACAGTCGTCAACCGAAGAGAGAGGGAACACACCATGAAATCGAAATTTTTTGCCGGCCTGGTTCTTGCCATGGCTTTTGCCGCCGGCCCCGCCAGCGCCCGCTGGCCCCTGCCCATCCTGAACCATCCCGACGTCCCGGTGGTCACCACCAGCGGCGCCGCACCCAGCGCGTCGCGCGTCAAGGAAGCCATCCTGGCCGGCGCCACCGCCAAGAACTGGACCATCGCCCAGCAGGCCGACGGCAACCTGCAGGCCACGCTGAAGACCGGCGGCGGCAAGCACACCGTCATGGTGCTGATCACCTACACGCCCGTGAAGTACACCTTGATGTACCAGGACAGCATCAACATGAACTACGGCCAGCGCAACGGCGAGCCCGTCATCCACCCCTTCTACAACACCTGGGTGAGCGAGCTCAAGGAATCCATCCGCGGCGAGATGCTCAAGCTCTGAGCGTTCACCGATCCAGGGCCAGCGATGAGCACGAACACGCCCGGCCTTGTGACCCATCTCAGGCTTGAAAGCGTGGCGGCCGTCCATGCCGGCCTGTCCGGCCTGGGCCTGGATTGGCTCAGCCAGGAGGAAGAAACCCGGCTGTCCGCCATGAGCGCGCTGCGCCGGCGCACCCAGTTCATCGCCGGGCGCTGGCTGGCCCGCCAGTGCCTGGCGGCCCAGGGCGGCGGCCGCTGGCAGGACTACGCCCTCTCGGCGCCCGACGATGGCGCGCCGCAACTGCTGGCCGCGCCGGTATCCGATCCCTGGTATTTCTCGCTAAGCCACAGCGGGGACTGGCTGGCCTGTGCGGTCTCGCACCAGCCCGTCGGCGTGGATGTGGAATGCAGCGACCGCGCGCGTGATTTCCCGGCGCTCAATGAATGGATGCATGAGCCCGAGGCGCTGCAGGACATGCCCGCCGACCCGCGGGAACAGCAAGCCTGGTTTTATGCGCAGTGGACGCTCAAGGAGGCCTGGCTCAAGCAGGTGACTTCAGCGAGTCCTGCGCCCGCATCACGGCCTTCCATGCGGTCGGCCCGGTTCGTGCCTTGCGGGGATGGCGACGATTGCACGGCCATGGTGGGACAAGGTGCGGCCTTTACCGTGGCGGTTTGCCCGGCGGCGCCCGGCACGTTGCGGTGGGAGGGGGGCGCTTTGGGGCAGGTTCGGTGGGATAACTGGAAATGTGCCGATTGAGGCGCTGAGGTGTTTTAGGGTCGGCTGGCCGGGGGTAGCCCGGCGGCTACTCACTTTTCTTTTGCTTCGCCAAAAGAAAAGTAAGCAAAAGAAAAGGCGACCCTGGTTGCTGCGTCCCTCCGCTTCGCTACGGGCAACCTGCGGTGCTCGGTCCAGACGGGGTCTCGCTAAA
>NZ_JBFUBU010000047.1:0-37282 GCF_056405595.1 Polaromonas sp. P1_G1 | reverse complement strand
AGTTTGCGCGAGACCCCGCCGTAGTCGAGCACCGCAGGTTGCCCGTAGCGAAGCGTAGGGACCCAGACTGCGGGTCGCCTTTTCTTTGGTGACTTTCTTTTGGCGAAGCAAAAGAAAGTTACTTGCCGCCGGGCAACCCCCGGCCAGCAAAACTCAGAAGAGCGCGCACCGCCGGAGCAAGACCCGGCCCCCCATTACCTTGGCAAAAACAACAACCAATAAATCAACAAAACATTCACCACCACACTAACCGCCAACAACAACTTCCACAACATCACCGGATCCCGCTCAATCAAGGGCGTCCCCTGCGGCGCAGTCAGCGGCCGCGACGCACCCCGCTCCAGCGCCAGCAACAGCTCTTCGGCGGTTTCGAAGCGCCGGCGCTTGTCGCGCGCCACGGCTTTGAGCACCACGTGGTCCAGCCAGATCGGTACTTCGGGGTTGATGCGGCTGGGCGCGACGGGGTCGCGGTAGTAGCGGCCGGCCTGGTAGGGCAGCACCTCGCCATAGGGCAGGCGGGTGGTCAGCAGCTGGTACAGGGTGACGCCCAGCGCGAACAGGTCGCTTTGCGCGTCGGGCAGTTCCTCGGGCCCATCCGCGGCGGCGGCGCTGAAGCCCCATTGCTCGGGGTTGATGAAGCTGGGCGTGCCGGCGTGCAGCTTGCGCATGGCTTCGGGTTCGCGGCCGCTGAGCGCCACGCCCAGGTCCAGCAAGCGTAATACGCCGTCTTCGCCCTGGTGCAGGTTGGCGGGCTTGATGTCGCGGTGGATCACGCACTGGCGGTGCAACCGTCCCAGCGCGCGCGCCGCCTGGGTGGCGACGCCCAGCACCTGCTCGACGCTGAATTTGTGCCTGCGGTCCAGCTGCTGCTGGAGTGTCTCGCCGCTGTGCCAGTCATACAGCAGGTAAAACGCGCCGCGCTCCTGGCCGTTGGGCAGGCGGTCGTGGAGGTTAACCAGGTGCGCCGCCGCCCTGCCCGACTGCATGCGCAGGGCCAGCCAGGCTTCGTGGGCCAGCATGGCGCGTTCTTCTTCGTCGTGCGAGCGGGCGGGGTTCAGGGTCTTGAGGGCATACAGCACCCGCGTGGCGGGGTCGCGCACCTGGTAGAGCACATTGATGCCGTTGTCGGCCACCGGGGCCGTCACCCCTAGGCCGTCGATCACGTCACCCACCTTCAGGCGCGGCGGAATGGGCAGGGTCTGCGCGATGCGGGTCACGTCCTGCAGCGTAGCATCCAGCAGGCCGCGCACGCGCACCACCAGTGCCGTCACGTTGTCGTCGCTGCCGGCGGCCAAGGCGGCGTCCACCAGGCCCTGGCTGGCCACCTGTGCGCCGCCGGCTTCCTGGAGGCCGGCGAAGTCCTTCAGCCGCGCATCGCGCAGCACGCCGTGCACACCGTCGGTGACGAGGACGAACACATCGCCCACCTGCAGGTCGCCCTGCATGTAGTCGACCACCACATGGTCTTCTGCGCCCACGGAACGCAGCAGCTGGTGCTTGAAATCGGGATGGTTGACGGCATGGTCGTGCGTGAGCTGCTGCAGCGTACCGCCGCGCAACAAATAGGCCCGCGAATCGCCCACGTGCGCCAGGGTGTAGGACTGCCCGCGCAGCACCAGCGCCGTGAGGGTGGTCAGGCCCATGGCCGGCTGGCGCCGGCGGTTGATGCCCGCCAGCCAGGCATTCTGCGCGCCGATGATGCGGTCCAGGGCCACCGTGGTGTCCCAGGTCTCGGGCGTGCCGTAGTAGTCGCGGACCAGGCTGGTGACGGTGGTTTGCGCCGCTTCGCGGCCCATGCCGCCGGTGCTCACGCCGTCGGCGATCGCGACGATGGAGCCCATGCCCTCATAGCCGGGCTCGGGCAGCATGGCCGCGCAGAAATCCTCGTTGCTGCTTTTGCGGCCTGCGAGGGTTGCGAAGCCAATGTCCAGATCAAATGCCATGCACCAATGTAAGCAAGTTCAATGCCCGATATTGGTGCATTGCAGCAATCAGCTCATGCACACAAAGGGTGAAGGCTAACCGACCAACATCTGCATGCTGCGCTCGTACTGCACCGAAAGCTGCTCAAAGACGTCGAGCAGTTCTTCACTGGCGGTGGCCAGCCCTTCAAGGCGCTTGGCGTCTTTGCCTTTGGCGATGCTTGCTGCGCCTGCTCGCATCTGCGTCCAACCCGCAGCCGCCTTGTCGAGCGACGCACGAATCTCTTTACTGGTCAGCGGGATGTCGTTGAGGTACTGCAGCGCCTTCTCGAATGCCGCCTGCGACTCGGCCATGCCCGCCTCACTGCGTTGCGAGACGGCAGCACCGCCCAAGGCCTGGAGCAGCGCGTATTTCGCGAAACGCTGGCTCAGCATGCGCTGGCGCCCGGCCAGGTTGAGCATTTGCAGCGGCGGCATGGCGCCGGCGTTTTCCAGGCTGCCGGTCATGCGTTCGGCTTCCTGCAGCAGCAGTTCGGCCAGCTCATCCAGATGCGCCATCTCACCGGCGGCTGGACTCCCTTGCAAGGCAGGCTTCAGGCGGGTCCAGGTCACCGTGACCTGCCCCAGCAAGTCGCCAAAAGTGGGCTGCGACAGGCTTTTGCCGAGGGCGGCGATGTTGGCGTCGATGCGCAGCACCGACTCCTTCAGCAGCTCCGTCACGCGTTCGGCCTGCACCCCAGCCAGCCGCAGCAGGGCCAGCTTGACCAGGCGCTGCGACAGCATGCGCAGCTGGCCGGAGCGGTTGACGTCTTCGGCGAAGCGCGCCGAATGGATGATGTGCTGCGACACTTGGCCCAGGCGCTGGTTGGTGTGCATGGAGGCCGTCCGCAGGATCTGGAAGGCATCGTCGTCGGACACCTGGCGGGCTCGCATCAGGATGCCCTTGGCGCGGTCCACCACCTTGCGCTCTTCCAGCCGGCTGGCGACATCCTTGATCTGCCCTTGCAGGGCCTGCTCGCGCTGAAAGCGTGCCTGGGCCAGATGGATCAAAGGCCGCAGGCGCTGCGAGCCGTAGCCGTTGACCACATAAGCATGAACACCCACTTCCAGGGCGCGCGTGATCTTGGCGGCATCGCTGTCGGTGGTCAACACGATCACCGGGCATGGGGCGGTGTCACTGACCACCTGCAGCAGCCTGAACAGGTCTTCGCCCGGCAGCGCATCGTGGCAAATCACCACATCGGGTGCCTGGCGCAACACCTCTTGCACCAGTTTGCTGCGCTCGCTGACGACCGCCAGGACCTGGATGCCGGCCGCTTCCAGGTCAGCTACCAGCGGATTGCCGCCGGCGGGGCCGTTGAGGTGTACCAATGCGGAAGTCATACAAATCAATAGGTTGAGAGGGAAAACAGGGTAAATCAGAACGCAAGTCGCGGGCCATGCGCCGGTTGCAGCCGGCGGTGCGCATCGCAAGCCAATGATATGGCACAAGTTTTGCATTAGCCATTGCGGGCGTAACGACGCGCCCGACCTTAGCGAATGCACTGCGGGTCCTGCGTACAACGACGTACGTAATGGTGTGCCTCATACCGGGCTTTAAGCCCGGGTCCCTGTTTGACCGGGAGAGAGCATCATGAATTTCACCTTGTTTCCGACAAGCCGGACCGGCTTGCAAGCCCCGACAGGCCGCGTGGACGCGTGCGTGCGCGACCTGCGCAGCACGGCCGTGGCATGACGTTTGCACCTGAATATTGAATCCACTGGAGTAGCCCCATGAAAAAATCAAAACTGGTGATGGTCGGAAACGGCATGGCCGGCGTGCGCACCCTGGAAGAATTGCTCAAGGTCGCCCCCGACCTGTATGACATCAGCGTCTTCGGCGCCGAGCCCCATCCCAACTACAACCGCATCCTGCTGTCGCCCGTGCTGGCCGGCGAGCAGACGCTGGACGAGATCGTGCTGAACTCGTGGGACTGGTACAAGGACAACCACATCACGCTGCATGCCGGCAAAAAAGTGGTGGAAGTCGACCGCATCAAGCGCGTGGTGCGCGCCGAGGACGGCACCGAAGAGGAATACGACCGCCTGCTGATGTGCACCGGCTCCAACCCCTTCATCCTGCCTGTGCCGGGCAAGGACCTGCAGGGCGTGATCGCTTACCGCGACATCGCCGACACCAACGCGATGATCGATGCGGCGAAGAAATACAAGAAGGCGGTCGTCATCGGCGGCGGCCTGCTGGGCCTGGAAGCGGCCAACGGCCTGATGCTGCGCGGCATGGAAGTCACCGTGGTCCACGTGATGCCSTGGCTGATGGAGCGCCAGCTCGACGACGTGGCGGGCAAGCTGCTGCAGAAATCGCTGGAAGACCGCGGCCTCAAGTTCCTGATAGGCGCGCAGACCCAGGAGCTCACCGGCAACGATGAAGGCCGCGTGAAGTCCATCAAGTTCAAGGACGGCAGCGAAGTGGCCACCGACCTCGTGGTCATGGCGGTGGGCATACGCCCCAACACCCAGCTGGCCGAATCCATGCGCCTGCACTGCAACAAGGGCATCGTCGTCAACGACACCATGCAGACCGTCACCGACGCGCGCATCTACTCGGTGGGCGAATGCGCGGCGCACCGCGGCATCGCCTACGGCCTGGTCGCGCCGCTGTTTGAACAGGCCAAGGTGGCGGCCAACCACCTGGCGCAGTTCGGCATAGGCCGCTACTCGGGTTCGCTGACCTCCACCAAGCTCAAGGTCACCGGCATCGACCTGTTCAGCGCCGGCGAGTTCATGGGCGGCGACGGCGCCGAGGAAATCGTGATGAGCGACCCCTTCGGCGGCGTCTACAAAAAGCTGGTGATCAAGGACGACAAACTGGTTGGCGCCTGCCTCTACGGCGACACCGTGGACGGCAGCTACTACTTCAAGCTGCTGCGCGACGGCCGCAGTGTGGCCGACATCCGCGACAAGCTGATCTTCGGCGAGTCCAACCTCGGCGATGCCGGCCACGAAGGCCAGAACAAGGCCGCGCTGATGTCCGACGACGCGGAAGTCTGCGGCTGCAATGGCGTCAACAAGGGCGCGATCTGCAAGGCCATCAAGGAAAAAGGCCTGTTCACGCTCGATGAAGTGCGCAAGCACACCAAGGCCAGCGCCTCCTGCGGCTCCTGCACCGGCCTGGTCGAGCAGATCCTGATGTTCACGGCCGGCGGCGACTATTCGGCCACACCCAAGCTCAAGGCCATGTGCGCCTGCACCGACCACGGCCACCAGGCGGTGCGCGACGCCATCCGGGCCAACAAGCTGCTGAGCATTTCGGACACCTTCAAGTTCATGGATTGGAAAACGCCCAACGGCTGCGCCACCTGCCGCCCGGCCGTCAACTACTACCTGATCAGCACCTGGCCCAAACAGGCCAAGGACGACCCGCAAAGCCGTTTCATCAACGAACGCAGCCATGCCAACATCCAGAAGGACGGCACCTACAGCGTCATTCCGCGCATGTGGGGCGGCGAGACCACGGCCAGCGAACTGCGCCGCATCGCCGACGCAGTGGACAAGTACAAGATCCCGACCGTCAAGGTCACGGGCGGCCAGCGCATCGACCTGCTGGGCGTGAAAAAAGAGGACCTGCAGAATGTCTGGAAAGACATCGGCATGCCTTCCGGCCACGCCTACGCCAAAGCCCTGCGCACGGTAAAGACCTGCGTGGGCAGCGAATGGTGCCGCATGGGCACGCAGGACAGCACGCAGATGGGCAAGGACCTGGAACGCGCGATGTGGCGCATGTACGCGCCGCACAAGGTCAAGTTCGCCGTCAGCGGCTGCCCGCGCAACTGCGCCGAATCCGGCATCAAGGACGTCGGCATCATCGGCGTCGATTCGGGCTGGGAGATGTACATCGCCGGCAACGGCGGCATCAAGACGGAAGTGGCCCACTTCTTCACCAAGCTCAAGACCGCGGCGGAAGTCCTGGAATACACCGGCGCCTTCTGCGAGCTCTACCGCCAGGAAGGCTGGTACCTGGAGCGCACGGTGCACTACGTGAACCGCGTGGGCCTGGACTATGTGAAGAAAAAAATCCTGGAAGACCACGAAGGCCGCAAGGCGCTGTGGGAGCAGCTGCAGTTCGCGCTCGACGGCGAACCGGATCCCTGGTTCGACCTGAAAGAAGCGTCCGTGGACACCCGCCAGTTTGAAAAACTCGCTCCCGCCTAACCGCTTCATCGCTTGCTCGCCTGAAGCCGAATTGAGAGATCACTATGTCTGAATGGAAAAAAATCTGCCTGGTCACCGACATCCCGGTGCTCGGCTCGCGCCGTGTTTCACGCGCGAAAGGTATCGACGTGGCCGTGTTCCGCAATGACCAGGACCAGGTGTTCGCATTGCTGGACCGCTGCCCGCACAAGGGCGGCCCGCTGTCGCAGGGCATTGTGTTCGGCACCAGCGTGGCCTGCCCGCTGCACAACTGGACCATAGGCCTGGCCGACGGCTGCGCCCGGGAGCCCGACGAGGGCTGCACCCCCAAGTTCAGCTGCAAGGTGGAAACCGGCCAGGTCTTCCTGGACGCCACCGAGCTGGACACGCTGGCGCTGGACCTGCAGCCGCCGCGCGCCGGCCCGGGCGCTTCCGCGGGCGCACTCGGCGACGAGAGCTTCAGCGTTCAGGCACCCCACACCGCGTGATTTGAAGGCGCCCCCGAACCTCCATGACTGATACTCGATCAACCTGTCCTTATTGCGGTGTCGGCTGTGGAGTGATTATTGAGTCACAAGATAACGAGATCACGGGTGTGCGCGGCGACCCGGATCACCCGGCCAACTTCGGCCGGCTCTGCACCAAGGGCTCGACGCTGGCGCTGACCGCCTCGGCCGCCGTCACGCGGCAGACGCGCCTGCTGCAACCGATGCGGCGCGAGCACCGGCACGAGGCGCCCCAACCGGTGTCCTGGGACAGCGCGCTGGGTTTCGCCAGCGAAAGTTTTGCGCAGATCATCCGCGACCACGGCCCCGATGCAGTGGGCTTTTATATTTCGGGCCAGTTGCTGACCGAGGACTACTACGTCTTCAACAAGCTGGCCAAGGGCCTGATAGGCACCAACAACGTCGACACCAACTCGCGCCTGTGCATGAGCAGCGCGGTCGCCGGATACAAGCAGACGCTGGGCGCCGATGCGCCGCCCGCCTGCTACGACGACGTGAACCATGCGCAGTGCATCTTCATTGTCGGCAGCAACACGGCCTACGCGCATCCCATCCTGTTCCGGCGCATCGAAGACGCCAAGGCCGCCAACCCGGCGCTCAAGATCATTTTTTGCGACCCGCGCCGCACCGACACGGCCGAGATCGCCGACCTCTACCTGGGCATACAGCCCGGCACCGACGTCTCGCTTTTCAACGGCATGCTGCACATCATGCTGTGGGAGGGCTGGACCGACGCGGCCTACATCGCGGCGCACACCACGGGTTTTGACGCGCTCAAGGCCACGGTGCGCGACTACACGCCCGACCTGGTGGCCGAGACCTGCGGCATCAAAAAAGAAGACCTGCTCGCCGCCGCCAAGATGTTCGCGACCTCGGCCGCCACGCTGAGCCTGTACTGCCAGGGCCTGAACCAGTCCAGCAGCGGCACGGCTAAGAACGCCGCCCTCATCAACCTGCACCTGGCCACCGGCCAGATCGGCAAGCCCGGCGCCGGGCCGTTCTCGCTGACCGGCCAGCCCAATGCCATGGGCGGGCGCGAGGTCGGCGGCCTGGCCAACCTGCTGAGCGCGCACCGAGACCTGGCCAATCCTGAGCATCGCGCCGAGATCGCCGCCTTGTGGGGCGTGCCCTCAGTGCCGGAGAAACCCGGCAAGACCGCCGTCGAAATGTTCCAGGCCGCCGCCGACGGCGAGATCAAGGCCTTGTGGATAGCCTGCACCAACCCGGCCCAGTCCATGCCCGACCAGGCCACGGTGCGCCGAGCAATGGAGCGCGCCGAGCTGGTGATCGTGCAGGAAGCTTTTGCCACCACTTCGAGCTGCGACTATGCCGACCTGCTGCTGCCCGCCACCACCTGGGGCGAAAAAACCGGCACGGTGACCAACAGCGAACGCCGCATCAGCCGCGTGCGGCCGGCCGTGGCCGCGCCCGGGGAAACGCGCCATGACTGGGCGATTGCAGTGGACTTCGCGCAGCGGCTGGAGGTTTTGCTGAAGGCGGCGGGTTCCCGTCCCGGCCTTCCCTCTCCGGAAGAGAACGACAGTGAGGCCCCACCCCTTCCGCGCCCCACCCTTTTCCCCTACCCCCTGCAAGATGCCGCCCTCGCCGTGGAGGTCATCTGGAACGAACACCGCGAATCCACCCGCGGCCGCGACCTGGACATCACCGGCCTGAGCTACGCGCTGCTTGAGGAAGAACCGCGGCAGTGGCCCTTCAAGCCGGGCGACACGGCGGGCAAGGCCAGGCTGTATGAAGACGGCGTCTTCCCCACCGCCGACGGCAAGGCCCGCTTTGCCAACACCGTCTACAAGCCGGTGGCCGAGCCGCGCGAATCGCGCTACCCGTTTTCGCTGACCACCGGCCGGCTACGCGACCAGTGGCACGGCATGAGCCGCACCGGTACGCTGGGCCGTCTGTTCGGCCACGTGGCCGAGCCGGCGGTGCAGATGAACGCCCAGGACATGGCGCGCCGCCTGCTAAAAGACGGCGACCTGGTGTACGTGACCTCCAAGCGCGGCTCCATCGTGGTGCCGCTGCAAGCCTCGCCCGAAGTGGCGGTCAGCCAGGCCTTTATCGCCATGCATTGGGGCGAGGAGTATTTGAGCGGCCAGTCCACCGGCGGCACACCGCTGGCCGGCGTGAATGCGCTGACCACCTCGGCCTATTGCCCGAGCTCCAAACAACCCGAGCTCAAACACGCGGCCGTCAAGATCCTGAAGGCCGAGATGCCGTGGACATTGCTGGCCATGGCGTGGCTGCCGGAGGGCGACGTGTTGACAGCGCGCGAACAGCTCAAGCCCCTGATGGCGCAATTTCCTTTCACCAGTTGTGTTCCGTTTTCGAACAACACACCACTGGCTGATCGCGGCCGCGAACGCAGCGGTGTGCTGTTTCGCGCCGCCAGCCATGAGACGCCGCCCGACGAAGTGCTGGCGGCGCTGGAACGCATCTTTGGCCTGGATGCGCCGGACGTGCTGCGCTATGCCGATCGCAAAAAGGGCCAGCGCCGCACCATGCGGCTGGTGCGCAACGGAAGCGATGCCCACCTCGCGGGTTTTGTGCTGGCGGGCGACACCAGCGCCCAGGCCTGGATCAGGACCCTGCTACAGGACGAGCTGGCCGCGCAATCCTATGGCCGGCTGCTGCTGCTGCCCGGCGCCAAGCCGCCGGTGGCGGTGCAGTCGCGCGGCAAACCGGTCTGCACCTGCTTTAACGTGAGCGACATGGCCATCGATGAGCATCTGGCCTTGCTCGGCCATGGAGGCGGCGGTGCCGGCCACCTGCATACCGACGAGGATCGGCTGGCTTCGCTGCAGGCGATGCTCAAATGCGGCACCAACTGCGGTTCCTGTGTCCCCGAACTCAAACGCCGGGTGCGGTCGGTGCGCACGGAAGCTCAAGTCCTCACCGCCCCACCGCGCACCGTGATCCCGATCCGGCAGGTCGTTTAAGCTCATAACAAGAAGTTATCTGCATTCGCGGACAATCACGCTTATGGGTATTAGCCAGTACATCAAGGAAATCGGGCGCGGCAAGGACGGCGCCCGCGCCCTGACGCGCGAGCAGGCCACCGACCTGATGGGCCAGGTGCTGGACGGCACGGTGACCGACCTTGAAATCGGCGGCTTTTGCCTGGCCATGCGCATCAAGGGTGAAACACCCGAAGAAATGGCGGGTTTCCTCGACGCGCTGCACCAGCGCCTCGCGCATTTCCCCGCGACCGAAACCCCCACCGTGGTGCTGCCCAGCTACAACGGCGCACGCAAGCTGCCGGTGCTCACGCCCCTGCTGGCCCTGCTGCTGGCGCGTGAAGGCGTGCCGGTCCTGGTGCACGGCACCCCCACCGAGTCGAGCCGGGTGTTCGCCTCCGAAGTGCTGCAGGCCCTGGACATCCATGCACTGTCGGCCGTACGCAAAATCGGCCTTGGCGAGGCGGTCTTCGCGCCGACCGAGTTGCTGCTGCCATCCCTCAAGCGCCTGCTGGACGTGCGCCGCGCCGTGGGCCTGCGCAACCCGGCGCACAGCCTTGTCAAGATCATGAGCCCCTGCTTGGGTAAAAGCCTGGTGGTGAGCAGTTACACGCACCCGGAATACGCGATATCGATGGCGCAGACTTTTGAGCTGACCGGCGCCAATGCCATGCTGCTGCGCGGCACCGAAGGCGAAGGCGTGGCCGACGCGCGCCGCATGCCGCAGATGGAGGCCTTCATCAGCGGAAAGCGCTCGCTGCTGCAGGAAACCCAGGCCGGCACGCTGGCTTCCCTGCCCGAGCTGCCCAAGACGGTGGACGCCGCCGCCACCGCGGCCTATATTCAATCGGTGCTGGCCGGCGACAAGCCGGTGCCACCGTCGATTGCCCGGCAGGTGGAACATATCTTGCAGCTGTTGCCTCAAATCAAATAAACCACCATGACCCACGGAAAAGTCACCCTAGTCGGCGCCGGACCCGGCGACCCGGAGCTGCTGACGCTCAAGGCCCTGAAGGCCATCCAGCGCGCGACCGTGCTGCTGGTGGACGACCTCGTGAGCGACGAAATCGTGGCCTTCGCGCAGCCCGGGGCGCGCATCGTCTACGTGGGCAAACGCGGCGGCTGCAAGTCCACGCCCCAGGCCTTTATTGAAAAACTCATGCTGATGGCCGCCCGCGAAGGCGAGGACGTGGTGCGGCTCAAGGGCGGCGACCCCTTCATCTTCGGCCGCGGCGGCGAAGAGGTCGAGCATCTGCGCGAGGCCGGCATCGAAGTGGACGTCGTCAACGGCATCACCTCGGGTCTGGCCGCAGTCACTTCGCTGGGCGTGCCGCTCACGCACCGCCAGCATGCGCACGGCGTGGTCTTCGTCACCGGCCATGCCAAGCCCGGCGACAGCGGCACCGACTGGAGAGCCCTGGCCGCCACCGCGCACAGCGCGCGCCTCACGCTGGTGATTTACATGGGCGTCAGTGGTGCGGAGCGCATCCAGGACGAGCTGCTGTCGGGCCTGCCGGCCGCCACGCCGGTCGCCGTGATCCAGAATGCGTCGCTGGCAACGCAGCGCCACATCACCACCACACTGGGCGCGCTGGGCGCCGCGATACGCGAGGCCGGCATGGCCAGCCCGTCCGTCATCGTCGTGGGCGACGTGATCAGCGGCGTGGCGCTCGCGGCAGCGCATCCCGACGCGGTCCGCGCGGCCTGAAGCGGGCCGGGCCCGGCCGGCACACGCGGTCACGGGCCGCGGCTACACTCCCGAAGTTAAAAACAACAGCAGAGGGAAAGACGCGATGCTCGAAAAACTCAACGACTTGACGGAAAGCCACGGCGAACTGCGCCGCGGCAAGGGCATCATGAGCGGCGTGATCGCGCTCAGCCTCGGCGTGCTGTGCTTCCTGGGCGTGCTGGCCTTTCATTTCCCCGAATACCTGACCACGCCCGAGCTGCGCAGGAGCTACAACGTCGACATCATCCGCATCGTGATGTTCACCTCGCTGGTGATCGCCGGCGGTATTTCGCTGGTCAACATCATCTTCAACCGCTCACGCTGGCTGGCTGGCGCCGCCTTCCTGCTGGTGGTGGCCACCGCGTTGCTGGGCGGACACAAGGTGCCGGTGAACGACTTCGCCGACAACACGCCCTACATCGGCCTGGACTGGTTCATCCTGGACCTGCTGGGCTCCTCGCTGATCTTCATCTTCATTGAAAAGCTGTTCGCGCTGCGCAAGGACCAGCCGGTGTTTCGCGCCGAGTGGCAGACCGACCTCCACCATTTCATCGTCAACCACATGATCGTGGGCTTCGTGCTGCTGGCCACCAACCTGCTGGTGCACAAATTCTTCGGCTGGGCCGCCAATGACGGCATCCGCGGCTGGGTGCAGGGCCTGCCTTTCTGGGGCGGCGTGCTGCTGATCGTGCTGGTGGCCGACCTGGTGCAGTACTGGACGCACCGCGCCTACCACGAGGTGCCCGTGCTGTGGCGCCTGCACGCCGTGCACCACAGCGCCAAGAGCATGGACTGGCTGGCCGGTTCGCGCCAGCACATCCTGGAACTGCTGATCACCCGCACGCTGATCCTCGCGCCCATCTACGTGTTCGGTTTTTCCAAGGAAGTGATAGACGCCTACATCGTGATCGTCGGCTTCCAGGCGGTGTTCAACCATGCCAACGTGAGCGTGCGCCTGGGCCCGCTGCGCTACATCATCGTCACACCCAACTTCCACCACTGGCACCACAGCCAGGACCAGGAAGCGCTGGACCGCAACTACTCGGCGCACTACGCCTTCATCGACTACCTGTTCGGCACGGCCGTCAAAAGCACCAAGCTCTGGCCGGAGCGTTACGGCGTGCTCGGCGACTATGTGCCCAACGGTTTCCTCAAGCAGCTCAAGTTTCCCTTCACCTGGAAGCCGTGAACCTGGCGCAATGGTTCAGGGATGGATTTGACACATCAATTTGACGCCGTCGTGATAGGCGCGGGCGCCGCCGGCCTGTTCTGCGCGGCCCAGGCAGGCCAGCGCGGCCTCAAGGTACTGCTGGTGGACCACAGCGAAAAAGTCGCCGAAAAAATCCGCATTTCGGGCGGCGGCCGCTGCAACTTCACCAACCGCGACGCCACACCCGCACAGTTCCTCAGCGAGAACCCGCACTTCTGCCGCTCGGCGCTGTCACGCTACACGCCGCAGGATTTCATCACCCTGCTACAGCGCCACAACATCCCTTTCCACGAAAAGCACAAGGGCCAGCTGTTCTGCGACCGCTCGGCCGAAGACGTGATCAACATGCTGCTGGCCGAATGCGAGGCCGGAAACGTCACGCGCTGGCAGCCCTGCGGCATCCAGGGCCTGAAGGGCCCTCAAGAGGCAGGCGGCCACTACGAACTTCAAAGCGACCGCGGCCTGGTCACGGCGCCGCAGGTGGTGATCGCCACCGGCGGTCTGTCAATTCCCAAGATAGGCGCCACCGATTTCGGCTACCGCATCGCGAAACAGTTCGGCCTGCGCCTGGTGGAGCCGCGCGCCGCGCTGGTGCCGCTGGCCTTTGACGGCGAAGCCTGGGCGCCCTATGCCCAGCTGGCCGGCCTGGCGCTGCCGGTGCTGATCGAAACCAGCCCGGCCGATGCGACGCCCAAACAGCGCAAAAAAGCGGTGGTTTTCTCGGAAGACCTGCTCTTTACCCACCGCGGCCTGAGCGGCCCGGCCGTGCTGCAGATTTCCAGCTTCTGGCGCGAAGGCCAGCCGATAAGCATCAACCTCGCCCCCGGCGTGGATCTGCCGGCCCTGCTGCTGCGCGCCAAGGCCAGCTCCAAAAAACTGATCGCCAACGAACTGGCCACCCTGGTGCCCAGCCGCCTGGCCGACGCCTGGGCCAGCACCGACCCGGCACTGCAAAAACCCATCAGCGAGGCGACCGATAAAGCGCTGCTGGGTTTGGCCGCACGCCTGTCGGACTGGCAACTGACGCCGAACGGCTCCGAAGGCTACCGCAAGGCCGAGGTGACTGTCGGCGGTGTCGACACGCGCGACCTGTCGTCGCAAACCCTGGAGTCGAAGCAGCCGGGGCTGTACTTCATCGGTGAAGTGGTGGATGTGACCGGCTGGCTGGGCGGCTACAACTTCCAGTGGGCCTGGGCCTCCGCGCACGCCTGCGCGCAAGCGCTGGCACCGGCGCACTAAGCCTGTTGGGCCTGCTGGGCCAGCTTCCACTCGCGCGGTGACTGGCCGCTTTGCGCCTTGAAGGCGCGCGACAACGCCGCCTCGCTGCCATAACCGACCTCGGCAGCAATCAGCTTGAGCGGCCGGTCGCGGCGCAGCGCCTGCTGCGCCAGCCCCACCCGCCAGCGCTGCAAATACACGCCGGGCGTGCAGCCGACCGTATCGCGGAACTGGTTGGCGAACACACTGCGTGACATGCCCGCATGATCAGCGAGCGCCTCCAGGCTCCACTCTTGCCCGGGACTCTGGTGCATCGCGACTAGCGCATGGCGCAGGCGCGGGTGCGAGAGCCCCGCCAACATGCCGGAGCGGGTTTCGCCGCTTTCCATCAGGTGCCGCAGCACCTGGATCAGCACCACGTCAAAAAGCCGGTCCAGCAGCGCCTGCCGGCCGCAGCGCTGCTCAAAAGCCTCTTCGAACAGCAGTTGCAGGACGCCTGCGGCGCCCTCGATCTGCGCCAGCGGCAGGCACACAAAGGACGGCAGCGCCGCGGCGATCGGGTTGGCCGCGCCGCCCTCAAAGCGCAGGTGCGCGCATACAAAGTCGGCGCCGCGCCGGCTATCCGTGATGAAGCGGTGCGCCATCGGCCTTGGGTAAAGCAGCAGGCAAGGGCCGCTGACGCGCATCACCTCGGCGCCGCCATGGCTGATGCCGACTTCGCCGCTGCGCACGAGGTGAAGCTGGCCGGTGCCCTCCTCCTCGCCCAACTCGTTGACGCCGCAAAGTGCGCCCGAATGGAACACATTCGCACTCACCGAGAAATGCCGTAGCAGGGCTTCAAGCCGATCGCTCATAAATACTCCAGATCAATTTTTTAGGATTATTAAACACTTATCGTATTTTGCGAAGCGTAAAGTTCGTTCTGTCGATCCCGACTTGTTGCAACCCTCTCAAAGGAACACCATGAACGCTCTCACCCGCCTCGCCGCCGCCGCCGCAATGGCCGCCGCCGTCACCGCCAGCCCCGCGATCGCCGCAGACGCCGCCGCAGCGCAACCCGCGGCGTCCGCCGCACGCAGCGCCAGCTACGTCACCACTTCGGACGGCGTGCAAATCTATTACAAGGACTGGGGCCCAAAGAATGGCCCCGTGGTGAGCTTCAGCCACGGCTGGCCGCTCAACTCGGACAGCTGGGAATCGCAGATGATTTTCCTGGCCTCAAAAGGCTACCGCGTCATCGCCCATGACCGGCGCGGCCACGGGCGTTCCAGCCAGCCCTGGGACGGCAATGACATGGACCACTACGCCGCCGACCTCGCGGCGGTGATCGACACCCTGGGCGTGAAAGACGTGACGCTGGTGGGTTTTTCGACCGGCGGCGGCGAGGTGGCGCGTTACATCGGCCGTTACGGCACTGCGAAGGTCAAAAAAGCCGTGCTGGTCAGCGCCGTGCCGCCCCTGATGCTGAAAACGGCGGCCAACCCGGGCGGCCTGCCGATCGAGGTGTTCGACGGCATTCGCCAGGGCGAACTGGCCAACCGTTCGCAGCTTTACCTGGACATCGCCTCGGGCCCGTTTTTCGGCTTCAATCGCCCCGGCGCCAAGGTCTCGCAGGGTTTGATCCAGTCGTTCTGGGTGCAGGGCATGCAGGCGGGCCACAAGAACACCTATGATTCGATCGCGGCTTTCTCGGCCACCGACTTCACCGAGGACCTTAAGCGCTTTAATGTGCCGACCCTGGTGATCCACGGCGACGACGACCAGATCGTGCCCATCGACGCCTCAGGCCGCGCCGCCGCGAAACTCGTGAAAAACGCCAGGCTGATCGTCTACCCCGGTGCGCCGCACGGCCTGGCCGACACCCACAAGGAGCGGCTCAACCAGGATTTGCTGGCTTTCATCAGAGAGTAAACCCACCCCCGTCCAGGCTCACTGCGTGTAGCCTGTTCCCCCCTCAAGGGGGCAGGCGCCTGCGGTCTGGCAAAGCCAGTCCCGCGGCCCCCACTGGGTAGACAGCCGACAGCCCCAAGGCGATGCGAAGCGAGCCGCCAAAGGCCAGCATGAGCCGCGGAACCGGCTTTGCCGGGCCGTAGGCGCTGTCCCCTGCAAGGGGAAAAGGGCTACACGCAGTGAGCCCGATAGGGGTTTGCCAATTATTCGGCTTTGCCGGGCCGCAGGCGGGCGGCCCCCTCTGGGGGCAGGGAGTTACACGAAGTGAACGACCGTGGGGGTGGTATATAATCCAAGGCTTTGCTAGCAAACCCGTGCCTGGCCTGATCCTGATCAGATCGATAAAGGCGCACCTTTTGGATCAATTGAACAATGACCACCATCCGTGTAAAAGACAACGAGCCCTTCGACGTGGCTCTGCGCCGTTTCAAGCGCACCATTGAAAAACTCGGTCTGCTGACCGACCTGCGCGCCCGCGAGTTTTACGAAAAGCCAACGGCAGAGCGCAAGCGCAAGAAGGCAGCCGCCGTCAAGCGCAACTACAAGCGCATCCGCTCGATGCAGTTGCCCAAGAAGCTGTACTAATCCTTTAGTACCGCCTCACGGCAACAAAAAGCCCGCACGAGGACGCTCTGCGGGCTTTTGTGCTTTCTGGCACCAGCCTTTTCCTATTCCCGCCCCTCAGGAGCCTCGAATGTCAGCCCTCAAAGACCAGATCACCGAAGACATGAAGACCGCCATGCGCGCCAAGGACAGCGAGCGCCTGGGCACCATACGCCTGCTGCTGGCCGCCCTCAAGCAAAAAGAGGTCGATGAGCGCGTGGTGCTGGACGATGCCGCCGTGGTCGCCATCGTCGACAAGCTCATCAAGCAGCGCAAGGACTCGCTGGAAGCCTTCCAGAAGGCCGAGCGCAAGGACCTGGCCGACAAGGAAGCTGCCGAACTGGTCGTACTGCAGGCCTACCTGCCCGCGCGCCTGAGCGCCGATGAAGTCGCCGCCGCCGTAAAAGCCATCGTGGCCGAGCTGGGCGCCAGCGGCCCCGGCGACATGGGCAAGGTCATGGGCGCGGTGAAAGCCAAACTGGCCGGCAAGGCCGACATGGGCCAGGTTTCGGCCGCCGTCAAGGCCGCGCTGGCAAGTTAAGCCCCCACGGTCGCTCACTTCGTGTAGCTTCCTACCCCCCTGGGGGCCGCTGCGCCTGCGGCCCGGCAAAGCCGGTTCCGCGGCCCCTGCTTGGCTTAAAACGTCCCTCGTCAGGAGCCCGCGACCTTCATGCGGTTGATGAGAATCGAGCCTACGGTTTTGGCGCCATAGTTGTACGCATCCGCGCCCACTGCCTCAATGCCCATGAGCATGTCCTTGAGGTTGCCGGCAATCGTGATTTCCTCGACCGGGAAGGCGATGCGGCCGTTTTCGACCCAGAAGCCCGAGGCGCCGCGCGAATAGTCGCCGGTCACGTAGTTCACGCCCTGGCCCATCAGCTCGGTCACGAAGAGGCCGCGGCCCAGCTTGCGCAGCATGGCGTCCAGGTCGTCCGCCGGGCGGGTCAGGCGGCTGGTCAGCACCAGGTTGTGCGAACCGCCGGCATTGCCGGTGGTGCGCATGCCCAGCTTGCGGGCCGAGTAGGTGCTCAGGAAGTAGCCTTCGACACGGCCGCCGGCCACCACCTTGCGCGCCTGGGTCTTCACGCCCTCTTCGTCGAAGGGCGCGCTGCCCTTGCCTTTGCGCAGGTGCGGGTCTTCGTTGATGTCGATGTGTTTCGGGAAAGCCGCCTTGCCCAGGCTGTCGGCCAGGAAGGTGCTCTTGCGGTACAGCGCGCCGCCGCTCACGGCCTGCACAAAGCCGCCCAGCAGGCCTGCGGCCAGCGGCGACTCGAACAGCACCGGGCACTGCGTGGTCGGGATCTTGCGGCTTTTCAGGCGCGCCAGCGCACGCTCGGCGGCGTAGCGGCCCACGGCCTCGGGGCGCGCCAGTTCAGCCGCGTCGCGCATGGAGCTGTACCAGGCATCGCGCTGCATCTGGTCGCCCTTGCCGGCAATCGGCGCCACCGAGATACTGTGGCGCGAACTGGCATAACCGCCGCGAAAGCCCTTGGTGTGGGCGCTGAAAAAATGGCTTTGCTGGGCCGACACGCCCGCGCCTTCGCTGTTGGTGATCAGGCGGCTGGTGCCCAGGGCGGCGGCTTCGCATTTCAGGGCCAGTTGTGCGGCCTGTTCGGAGTCTATGGACCAGGGGTGGAACAGGTCCAGCTCCCGGTGCACACGCGCGATGTCGCGGTCGTCGGGCAGGCCCGAGGTTTCGTCTTCCGCGGTGAAGCGCGCGATGTCGTAGGCTGCTTTCACGGTCTGCTCGATGGCGGCCTTGGAGAAATCGCTGGTCGCGGCATTGCCGCGCTTTTTGCCGATGTAAACCGTGATGCCCAGCGATTTGTCGCGGTTGCGTTCCACGTTTTCGAGCTCGCCCTTGCGCACGCTGACCGACAGGCCGCAGCCTTCGGAAGCCTCGGCCGCGGCATCCGTGGCACCCAGTTTTTTGGCGTGGCCCAGCGCGGTGTCGACGAGGTCTTCGAAAAAATCGCGGTGGTAGCTGAAGCCGCTTTCGGGCTGCTGGGAGGGACGGGAAGCGGCGCGCTTTGCAGCGCCGGAACGAGAGGAAGCTTTTTGGGTCATATGGGTAGCTATGATACTGACTGCCATGAACAACAAGACTCCCAAGGCCATCAAGGGCTACTGGTCCAACGGACGCTTCGTCAAACCCGAGGAAATCGCGCTTGAAGAGGTCGGCCCGCCCAGCAAAACCCAGCTCAAGGCCGAGGCCGATGAAAAACAGGCACTCGGTGAAGCGCTGCTGACCCTGCGCGCCGACCTGATGGCGCGCCTGGACCTGCCCGACAAGCTGCGCGACGCGATTGCCGACGCCAAAAAGATCACCAATTTCGAGGGCAGGCGCCGCCAGATGCAGTTCATCGGCAAGCTGATGCGCCCGCTGGACCCGGAACCGATTCGCGAGGCGATCAACGAACAGCTCAACGGCTCGGCCGACCTGACGCTGGCCCTGCACCTGGCCGAGCAGTGGCGCGACAAGCTGATCGCCGACGACGCCGCGCTGGGCACCTGGCTGGAAGAACACCCCAGCACCGATTCGCAACAGCTGCGCGCCCTGGTCCGCCAGGCCCGCAAGGATGCAAAACCTGAAAAGCCCGGCGAAGCGCCGCGCCACGGCAAGTCCTACCGCGAAATCTTCCAGCTGGTGCGGCAAACCCTGGCGAAAGGCCCGGACGAGGCCGAGGAACCCCAGGCATGAGCCAGGCTTTTGAGGCGGTCAGGATCGGCATTGTCTCGGTCAGCGACCGCGCCTCGGCCGGCGTCTACGTCGACAAAGGCCTGCCCGCGCTCAAGGACTGGCTCACCCGCGCGCTGCGCAACCCCATCACTTTTGACGAACGCCTGATTCCCGACGAGCAGGCCGGCATCAGCGCCGCGCTGATCGCGCTGGTCGACGCCGACTGCTCGCTGGTGCTGACGACCGGCGGCACCGGCCCCGCGCCGCGCGACGTGACACCCGAGGCCACCTTGGCCGTCGCCCACAAGGAAATGCCCGGCTTCGGCGAGCAGATGCGGCAGATCAGCCTCAAATTCGTGCCCACGGCCATCCTGTCGCGCCAATGCGCGGTGATCCGCGACAAAAGCCTGATCCTCAACCTGCCCGGCCAGCCCAAGTCCATCCAGGAAACCCTCGAAGGCCTCAAGAACGAGGCCGGCGAAGCTGTGGTGCCCGGCATCTTTGCCGCTGTGCCCTATTGCATAGACCTGATAGGCGGCCCCTACCTCGAAACCGACCCGGCCGTCTGCAAGGCCTTCCGGCCGAAATCGGCCATTCGTACACCAGGCACACCGACACCATGACCCCCCAGCCGCCGTCCGCGATCGAGACGGCCGCCGGGCTGGCTGCAGGCACGCTGGACGCCGCCGACCTGCTCACAGAAACTTTTGCGCGCATAGACGCGACAGACGCCACGCTGCGCGCTTTCACCACCCGCCTGGACCTGCCCACGGCGCTGGCCCAACTCCCTGCCCTCACAGGCCCGCTGCAAGGCTTGCCCGTGGCCCTCAAGGACATCTTCGACACCCGCGACTTCCCCACGCGCTACGGCTCGGCGCTCTACCCGGCTGAACCGGCACGCGCCGACGCGGCCATGGTCGGTGTGATCCGCCGCGCGGGCGGGCTGCTGATCGGCAAATCCAGCACCACCGAATTCGCTTTCCTCAAGCCCACGGCCACGCTGAACCCGAATGCACCGGGCCGCACGCCGGGCGGCTCCTCGGCCGGCTCGGCGGCGGCGGTCGCGGCGGGCCTGGTGCCTTTTGCCATCGGCACGCAGACCGGCGGTTCGGTGATACGCCCGGCGTCTTACTGCGGCGTCACCGGCTTCAAACCCAGCTTCGGCCTGATGCCCACGGCCGGGCTCAAATGTTTTTCCTGGTCGCTGGACACGGTCGGCCTGTTCGCCGCCAGCGTGCCCGAGGTGGCCTGGTTTGCCCAGGCGCTCAGCGGATGTGCGCTGGCGCTCGATGCCCAGCCGTCCCCGAAACCCTGGGTGGTCGGTGTGCCCGAAGCCTATCCCTGGGCCGAACTGTCCCCAAGCGCCCGGCAGGCACTGGAAGCCGGCAGCAATGCATTGAAGGCAGCCGGCGCGGACGTGAGGCGCATCACCCTGCCCGCCTGGATCAAGGACGTGTTCGACGCGCAGGACACCATCCAGGGCTACGAGGCCTGGCGCAGCCTGGCCCATGAAGTCGACCGGCACCCTGAGGCCCTGTCGGACATCCTGCGCAACTACCTGCTGGCGGCCCGCAACATCACGCCGGTCGCCTATGAGGCCGCGCAACGCACTGCATCAGAAGGCCGCAAAACCTGCGCGGACTGGTTTGAAGGCTTCGACGTGCTGATGACACCCAGCGCGCCCGACGAAGCCCCTGCGGGCTATGGGAGCACCGGCACGGCAATTTTTAACCGCGTCTGGACGCTGCTCGGCGTGCCTTGTGTGAATGTGGCGGGTGCCAGAGGTGTGAACGGATTCCCCATGGGCCTGCAGATCATTGGCGCGCCACACGCCGATCGCAGCTGCCTGCAGGCGGCGGACTTTCTGGAACGCGCCCTGAAAGCTCGCTAAAAGCAGAGCCTTATTTGCCGACCAGCTGGTTCAGCTTGTCGGCCTCAAACGTCTCCGTCAGCGCCGCGTCCTTGGGCACGCAGTCCTTGTTCATGGCGGTTTGCGGGCCGGAGAGCTTTTCAATCGCCTGCCACAGCAGGGCGATCTGGTGCTCCTGGCCGGACGCGTTGTCGATCAGGCCGCGCATGGCCTGCGACAGCGGGTCGTCGTCCAGCGTGATGCCGTAGGCCGAAAACTGCGTGGTCGAGACGTCGGCGCTTTCGCCGGTTTTCGACAGGATGATGCGCGCGGGAATGCCCACCGCCGTGGCCCCTGCCGGCACGGGCTTGATCACCACCGCATTGCTGCCGATCTTGGCGCCGTCGCCGACCACAAAACCGCCCAGCACCTTGGCCCCCGCGCTGACCACCACGTCGCGGCCCAGCGTCGGATGCCGTTTGGCGCCCTTGTAGAGCGAAGTGCCGCCCAGCGTCACACCCTGGTAAATCGTGCAGCCGTCGCCGATCTCGGCGGTTTCACCGACCACCACGCCCATGGCATGGTCGAAAAACACCCGCTCGCCGATCTTGGCGCCGGGGTGGATTTCAATGCCGGTCATCCAGCGCGAAATATGCGAGATGAAGCGGCCCAGCCACTTGAAGCCGTGGTTCCAGCACCAGTGCGCGCGGCGATGCAGCACCAGGGCATGCAGGCCGGGGTAGCAGGTCAGCGCTTCCCAGGCCGTACGGGCGGCGGGATCGCGGTCGAGGATGCACTGGATGTCGGAGCGGAGTCGGGAAAACATAGGCGAAGTCTACTGAGGGCGCGGGATGACTGCCGGAACGGCGTTTTTGCCCCCGGCTTCGGAGGCCTTTTGCAGCATGGCCTTGGCCACGCCGCGCAGGATGTGGATTTCCTCGGGGCTCAGTTGCGCGCGGTTGAACAGCTGGTTGAGCCGCGGCATCAGTTTTTTGGGCGAAGCCGGGTCCAGGAAACCTATGCCGGACAGAGCCTCTTCCCAGTGCTTCAGCATGCCGGCCACCGCCGCCGCGTCGGCCTGCGCGGGCTCGGCCGTCGCCGGCTGCACGCTGAAGCCGCCCAGCGCCTGGCGCCAGTCATAAGCGATCAGCTGCACCGCCGCCCCCAGGTTCAGCGAGCCGAATTTCGGGTCGGTCGGGATGCTGAGCGCCACATGGCAGCGGTAGACGTCCTCGTTCTGCATGCCGAAGCGCTCGGAACCGAACAGGAATGCCACCGACTCGGGCCTCGCGGATGTTTCCTTGTCCGGCTCGCCCTGCCCCAGCAAACCCGCAAAGTGCTCGCGCGGCGCACGCGTGGGCGGGCCGAAGTCACGCGGTGTCATGGCTGTGGCGCACAGGTGGGCCATACCGTCCAGCGCCTCGTCCAGCGTTTCCACGATGCGGGCATTCTTCAGCACGTCGAGCGCGCCGCTGGCCCGCTGTATGGTTTCTTCGCGGTTCAGCACATTGGCCCAGCGCGGCGCGACCAGCACCAGGTCCTCAAAACCCATGGTTTTCATGGCGCGGGCGGTGGCGCCGACATTGCCGGCGTGGCTGGTGTTGATCAGGATGAATCGGGTACGCATGGGACAGGATTGTCCTATGCGGATGGCTTCAGGACCTGGACCAGTGCCTTGATCTTCGGTGACATCGCGCCTTTGCGCCAGATCAGGTCGGTTTGCGCGCAGTCGCTGCCGGGCGGCAAGGCGTGCACGCTCAGGCGCGCGCGCTCGGGAAAAGTCGCCAGCACGCTGAGCGGCACCAGCGAGATGCCCATGCCCACCACCACGCAGCCCAGCATCGCATGGTAGGAGGTGATCTCAATGGTCTGCACCGGCATGCTGTTTTGTCCGGCATACCACTGCTCGAGCCGGGCCCGGTGCGGGCAGCCTTGCTCGAAGGCGACGATGCTGCGCGGGGGCTCGGCACCCCGGGAGGTGATGGCGGCATGGCCGGCTGTCGCCACGATCACCAGTTCCTCGCTATAGATCGGCTCGCGCTCGAAGGGGCCGTCGACGATGGGACCGGTCACCAGTGCGGCATCGATGGTGCCGGCCAGCACGGCCGCCGCCAGCTGCTGCGGGTTGCCGGTTTTGAGCGTCAATTTGACCTCGGGATACAGGCGCACAAAGTCGCTGAGCGGCCCGGGCAGGCGTACCGCCGAGGTACTCTCCATGGCGCCCAGCACCAGGGCGCCGCGCGGGCTGCCGTCCCGCACCGCATCGCGCGCCTCATCGGCCAGGGCCAGCAGGCGCTGGGCATAGTCCAGCAACACCTGCCCGGCCGGCGACAGGTGCAGGCGCTTGCCTTCGCGGATGAACAGCGGCGTCCCCAGCTTTTCCTCGAGTTGGCGTAGACGCGTCGTGACATTGGACTGCACCCGGTGCAGGCGCTCGGCCGCGCGCGTCACACCGCCGGCCTCCACCACGGCCCGAAAAATCACCAGGTCGCTTAACTCCATGAATCTCTCTTGAAGATACAAATAATCTTTATTATTCATTTTTCAGAATGCAATGTCACGCGTATCGTCCAGCCCTCAACACTTCAAAACACAAGGAACACCATGCCAAAGGCTTACTGGATCGTGCGCGTCTCGGTGCGCAACATTGACGAATACCCGCGTTACCTGACGGCGGCGCGGCCGGCTTTCGAGAAGTTCGGGGCGAGCTTCCTGGTGCGCGGCGGGGCTTACGAAAGCATGGAAGGCAGCTCCCGTGAGCGCAACGTCGTCGTGGAGTTCGCCGACATGGCGACCGCGAAAGCCTGCTACGCCAGTCCCGAATACCAGGCGGCGCGGGCCATACGCCAGCAGCATGCCGACGCGGATTTCCTGATTGCGGAAGGCGCCTAGCCGCGGCTTGTGGGGCTGTCCGGACGCGATATCGCCCCCCGGAGGGGGCCGTATCGCGGGTTTATGGGAAAATACCGCCATTGCCCGCCGCCCGCATCGCCGGCGCCGGTTTATCCCGTTCTTCCCTACAAGTTATGTCCAGCAACCTCCATCCCATGCTCAACGTGGCCATCAAGGCTGCSCGCRCTGCCGGMRMCATCATCAACCGCGCGGCGCTKGACRTCGAAGCCGTCCGCGTCTCGGTCAAGCAGACCAACGACTTCGTCACCGAAATCGACCAGGCCGCCGAGGCCGCGATCATCGAAACCCTGGTGACGGCCTACCCCGGCCACGGCATCCTGGCCGAAGAATCGGGCAGCGAGCACGGCGCCAAGGACTCCGACTTCGTCTGGATCATCGATCCGCTGGACGGCACCACCAACTTCATCCACGGCTTCCCTGTCTATTGCGTCAGCATCGCGCTGGCCGTCAAAGGCAAGGTCGAGCAGGCCGTGGTCTACGACCCCACCCGCAACGACATTTTCTGCGCCACCAAAGGCCGCGGCGCCTACATGAACGACCGCCGCATCCGCGTGGCCAAGCGCACCCGCCTGCAGGAATGCCTGATTTCCACCGGCTTTCCCTACCGCCCCGGCGACAAGCTCAAGGCCTACCTCAACATGCTGGGCGAAGTCATGAGCCAGTGCGCAGGCGTGCGCCGCCCCGGCGCCGCGGCGCTGGACCTGGCCTATGTGGCCGCCGGTTTCAGCGACGGCTTTTTTGAGTCCAACCTCAAGCCCTGGGACGTCGCAGCCGGCTCGCTGCTGGTGACCGAGGCCGGCGGCCTGATCGGCAATTTCACCGGCGAAGCCGACTTCATGGACCACGGCGAATGCGTGGCCGGCAACCCGCGCATCTACGGCCAGTTGGTCGGCACCCTGGGCAAGTACAGCAAGTTCGCCGGTGCCGGCGACAAGGCCGCCGTGCGCCAGGCCCTCAAGGACACGAGCGCCACGCAAGAGCCTGAAGAAGGCGCCGAAGAAGCCGCGGCGCCCGCCGCCCCGGCCGAAAAGCCGACGCTCAAAGCCAAGCGCATCAAAGCTGGCGACGGCGCAGCCCCCAAGGCACCGGACGCACCTTTCTAAACAAAGCCCGCCTCGCGGGCTTTTTTCATGGCGGCACGTTTCGGTAAAGGTAAAGTGTGTCCAGGCACACCATGAACCTGCCCGACCCTGCACCCGCCCCCGCGCTGGCAACCCGCCTGCAGCGCCGGGCACAGGGCTGGCTGCAAAAAAGCCTGCACGTGCTGCTGAGCCAGTACGTCGCCAACGGGCTGACGGTCTCGCTGGGCCTGGTGCTCATCATGCTGGCTATCTTCGAGGCCGCCGGGCTGGCCGCCGCCTCCACGGCCGCGGTGGGCGTGCTGATCACCAGCCTGCCCGACGTGCCCGCACCGCGCCGGCGCAAGATCATGCAGATGCTGCCCGCGCCGCTGCTGGGCGCGCCGCTCTTCATGCTGGTGCAGCTGGCGCGCCACGACGAGTTGCTGCTGGGCATCGTGGTCACGGCCGCCACCTTCCTGGCCGTGATGATGATGGCCTGGGGCAAGCGCGGCGGGCCCATCTGTTTTTCGCTGCTGTTTTCCACCCTCTTTTCCATGGCCGCGCCGCCGGTGGCCACGCTGGGGCAGATCGCGCTGCACGGCGCCTGGTTCCTGGCCGGCGCCGGGCTGTACCTGCTGTGGGCGGTGTTGACCACCCACCTGCTGAACCAGCGCTTTCGCGCGCAGCTGCTGGCCGAATGCCTGCACAGCTTCGCGCAGATCCTGCGCACCCAGGCCCAGCGCTTCGGCCCGCAGCCCGACCATTCCGCGCTGCTGGCGCGCATGCTGCAGCAGCAGGCCGCGCTGGCCGACCACCTGCAGAACACACGCGACGTGGTGCTGGAGTCGCCCACCACGCCGGAGCGCCAGCGCCTGGCGGCCATGCTGCTGAGCCTGCTGGAGGCGCGCGACCACCAGCTCGCCTGCGACCTGGACCTGGATTTCCTGCTGGAGCACAGCGCCAGCGTGGCCGTGCTGCCCGCCCTGCAGCTGGCGCTGGACAGCACCGCCGCGCGCCTCGAGGCGCTGGGCATGGACCTGCTGCTGGGCCGGCACGGCGCGGTGATCATCGCCATCACCGACCTGCGGCCGCAGCTCGCCGGCGCGCTGCCGCCGCGCACCAAACGCATAGACCCGCTGGCGCCCGACCCACTGCGCATAGACACCACCGACCCGCTCGCTTTGCTGCACAACATGGCCGACCGCATAGGCCACATCAACGACGAAGCCGTGAAACTGGCGGCGCTGGCGCGCGGCGACATCCCGCCCGGGCTGTCGGCGGTACGCACCCAGTGGCAGCTCTTCGTCAGCACCACCCACTGGTCCTGGAAGCCGCTGCTGGGCCAGCTCGGCTGGAGCGCGCCCATCCTGCGCTACGCCCTGCGCTGCGCGCTGGCCGTGGCGGCCGGTTATGCGGTGTCGCTGCGCCTGCCCTGGGTGGCGCATGAATACTGGATCTTGCTGACCATCGTGGTCGTGATGCGCGGCAACCTGGCGCAGACCGTGCAGCGCCGCAACGCCCGCGTCGTCGGCACGCTGCTGGGCTGCGCGCTGGTCATGTTGGTGCTGGCCGCGCACCCGGGCGCCCGCGCCATCTTCGGCGTGATCGCGCTCAGCATGGGGCTGGCGCATGCCTTTGCGCTGCGGCGCTACCTATTTACCTCGATCGCGGCCACCGTGGCCGGCCTGCTGCAGGCGCATCTGCTGCTGGCGGGCGTGCAGCCCGGCTTCGCCATGGTCGAGCGCCTGGCCGACACCCTGCTGGGCGCGCTGATCGCCTGGCTGTTCAGCTATGTGCTGCCTGCCTGGGAGCGCAACCAGATTCCGGCGCTGGCGCTGCGCAGCGCGCGCGCCCAGGCCCGGCATGCGCAACTCGCGCTCGCGTTGCTGGACGAGGCCCGGGCGTCCGACCTGCCCTGGCGGCTGGCCCGGCGCGAGGCCTACAACAGCCTCTCCGACCTCACGCTGGCCGCCCAGCGCAGCCTGGCCGAGCCGCAGAAAGTGCGCCCGCCGCTGGAGCCGCTCGAGGCCCTGCAGGCGCGCAGCTACCAGTTGCTGGCCCAGCTCACGGCCGTCAAATCCCTGTTGCTGCTGCACCGTGCCCAACTGGACCTCAAGGTTGCCAAGCCGGCGCTGGCGCGGGCCGCCAACCGCATCGAAGCCGAACTGTCGGACACCGGGGCCACCCCGCCCCCAGTCGGCCCGGCCATTGCCGGCCAGCCCTTCCAGCCCCGGCCCGACCCGCTGATGATCACCGACCTCACGCCCTGGCTGCTGCGCCGGCTGGAGCTGGCCTGCGCCATGGCGCGGGAACTGCGGCAAGCCCAGGCCCGCGTGCTGGCCGAACCCGCCAAGCCGGCCGGACCGGCGGCCATCGATAACGCGGCAATGGCCTCGGCGCCCGCCGCTTCTTCCCACACAATGCATGAGTGACAAGCTCCGTGCGAGACCCGAACCGCAAGTAAGGTAAGCGCACCGCGACGCGGTTTACTGCCTGATCTTTCCGGTGCCGCTGATGATGCTCAGCTCGACAAACCTGGAGCCCGAGCGGCTGTTGGGTTTGTAGCCAACCACATAACCGCCCAGGTCGTAGCGGTCCATTGAATTAAGCGCGCGCAGCATGCCTTCACGCGTGGGTTTGGCGCCCTGGCGCCTGGTGGYCTCGACGATCACCTTGGCGGTGATGAAACCCTCCATCATGGCGTAGCTGGCCGGCACTTCGAGGTCTTTCCTGGCGGCCACGGCGTCCTGGAACTCCTTGCTCAGCCGGATTGAAATCTTGTAGGGGTTGGGCGTCACCTGTGCAATCGACACGCCCTGCATCTGTTCATCGGCCAGGCGCTTGGTGAGCTGCTCGATGTCGACCCCCGAATGCGCAAAAAGCTGTGCGCCGCCACGGCCGTAGCTTTCGATAAAGCCGGCCGCTGCCGCGCCGGTGGCGACCATGAAGATGGCTTGCGGCGCCGCCGTAGTCATGGCTGCTACGGCTTTGTTCACATCCACTGTGCGGGCAGGGTAGCTGGCCTTGACGACCAGCGTGATACCGGCTTTTTTGGCGGCCGCCTCTGCGGCAGTCACCAGCGCGGCCGCGCCTGGTCCTTCTTCATAAAAAAAACCGATACGTTTCATGCCGACGGTGGCGATGTGTTCGGTGAACTTGTCGAGTTCATCCTGCAGCCCGGCACGCACGGCGTAGAGATTAGGTGTCTCGGGGCGAATCCGCGTCACGCGGTAACCGACCAGCGCGATCTGTTCCTTTTCCAGCATGCCAGAGGTAACCAGGTCATCGATGTTGCTGTTGCCGAAGTAGCCGGCCAGCAACATAGGCTTTTCTTCGGCCAGCATCTTGCGCGTTGCCGCCACGGTTTCCTCAGGCAGGCCGCGGTCGTCCTTGCGCACCAGCGCAAACGTGTTGCCATTGACGCCGCCGGCCTTGTTGACGGTGTCGAAGTAAAGCTGCATGCCCGCGCCGTAAGCCCGTCCCTGGTTGGCCTCCAGGCCCGACAGCGGACAGACCTCACCGACCAGCACCTGCGCCGCATGGGCCAGTGGGGCGGCCAGGGTAGCTGCGGCAAGCAGGGCAATGCCCAGCATCCGGTGGATGGAATTCATGTGCCGACTCCTCTGCTTCAGTTTCTTCCGGGCGGAATGCCGCCACGCGCCGGTGGGGGCTGGTCTGGCGCAGCACCACGGGATCGCTCCGTGGTGCTGGCATCAACTTATTGCGGCGTGATATTGAAGTCCTTGACGAACTTCGCGTAGAAGTCGTAGTCCTTACGCAGGAAGGCGGTGAAGCTGTCCACAGAACCACCGGTAACCTCCAGGCTGATGTCGGTGATTTGCTTTTGCATCTCGCTGGTGTTCAAAAGCTTCTGGACCTGCTCATGCAGCTTGGCAATAGCAGCGGGCGGCGTGCCTGCCGGCGCAGCCAGGCCCACCCATGCGACGTACCTATAGCCCTTGACACCTGCTTCTGCGACCGTCGGCACATCCGGAAGAGTTAGCAGGCGCTTGTCACCGGTCACAGCAAGAGCCCGGAGCTTGCCGCTTTTGGCGATGGGGACTGCGGTGGGAGAAGTCTCGAACATCAGATCAATCTGGCCAGCCATGAGGTCTGCCAGTGCAGGTGCACCACCTTTGTAGGAGACGCTGAGCATGTCAGTTCCCGTCATCCGCATGAACATCTGGGCGGAGATATCCTGGGGGCCACCAATGCCTGAGTTTCCAACGGTCAACTTGCCGGGATTTGCCTTCGCGTAAGCCACCAGCTCGTTGACGTCCTTGAACGGCCATTTTGGATTGACCACGAGCACGTTCGGCTGATTGGCGATATGGATGATTGGCGAAAAATCCTTGAGAGGTTCATAGGGAAGCTTCGCATAGATGTGTTTGCTGGAGGCCAGGCCGGCGTGGGCCAGCAAAAGCGTGTAGCCATCTTTAGGCGCCTTGGCCACATAGTCGATCCCGATGTTGCCGCTCGCCCCAGGTTTGTTATCCACAAGTATGGGCTGGCCCAGGCTTTCTGAAAGCTTCTGGCCAACCAGGCGGGCCACCATATCGTTACTTCCCCCAGGAGGATAAGTGACGACCAGCTTGATGGGTTTGGAGGGGTACGTGTTTTGGGCGTTTGCAATGGGCGCTACACAGGCAAGACCTGCGGTAAGGAGAGCGATGGAAAGGTTAAACAGGTTCTTCATAAAGAGATACTCACAGTTGAGGATTGAGGGGATCGGTTATCGATCGGGATAGTGCTTGTGTATTCTTTTGAAATTGGGAACCTCCTTTAATTGAGAACTTGTTCAATGGACGTGGCCCAGTCCAGAATCGTCGAATCGCTCATGGGTGGACCCACCAAACTCAGCCCTGCCGGGGCCTCACCAGGCTGATGACAGGGCAGGGAGATCGCGCAACCGTCCATGAAGTTGACGATGGAAGGGTTGCGCAGCATCACTGCGTTGACTTCGAAATACAAGGCTTCGTTTGCTACCAGGCCGGCGATGCAAGGAGCGATAGCGGGAACGGTGGGCATCAGCCAGCCGTCGAATTCGCCAAGGCGAGTCGCTACCCGGCGCTGCCAGTCGGTGCGCTGGGCCAACAGGTCGATATACGCCCGCGCCGAGAATTCACGACCGCGCAAAATACGCGATATCACGCGAGGGTCGTAGCTCGCGCCTCGCCGCCCTATCAGGTCGGCATGCCAGGCCCAGGACTCCGCCGCGCTAAAACCGCCTGTGGCGTTGATGTCCGACAACTCGTTGAATTCGGGCACCGCCAGCTCAACCAGTTGTGCACCTGCGGCCGACAGACGTTGCAGCGCGCGTTGGAACGCGGCGGCCACGCCGGTATCCATGCCGTCTTGCACCAGTGTGGTGGGAATCGCGAAGCGGGCTTGCGCCATACGTGCGATCCGGGGAGTGCGGCATGTGCCGGACAGAACTGCGTCTACCGCGGCGCAGCCCGCCACGTCAGCGGCCAGCACGCCCACTGCGTCGAGCGCCGGCGACAGTGGCAACAGTCCTGTTGCCGGGATGCGCCGCGCGGTGGGCTTGAACCCGGTAATACCGCACAGCGCCGCTGGAATGCGCGCCGAGCCTCCCGTGTCGCTGCCGACGCTGGCGATGCACATGCCGTCGGCAATCGCCACCGCGGCACCCGATGATGAGCCGCCCGGTATGCGTTGCTCGTGCCGCTGCCAAGGATTGGCCGGAGTGCCATAGTGAGGGTTGATGCCCAGACCGGAATAGGCAAATTCGGTCATATTGGTCTTGCCGACCAAGACTGCGCCGGATGCCAGCAGGCGCTGTACGACCCCCGCGTCTTGCGTGGCCGCCGGGGCGTCGTGCAATACGGTGGAGCCTGCCGTGGTGCGCGTACCAGCCACGTCGAACAGGTCTTTGATCGAGACGGGCAAGCCCTCCAGTTGCGAGCGTTTCAGGCCTGCGGCACGCAGGCTGTCGGAAGCCTGTGCCAGACGCAAAGCGCGTTCGGCAAACACCTGTGTGAAAGCTCGCGCACCTTCGCCCGCAGGATCGGCAATGCGGTCGAGCGCTGATTCGGTCAGCGTCAGCGAACTGCTGTGACCTGCGTCGATGGCTGCACGGGCGCTGGTGAAATTGGGGAAAGCAGGGTACGACACGGCGTTGGCTTCCTGCGTTCAAGCAATGACGGGCAGTGCCACGCATCGGTAGGCGTGCGAGATGCTGCGGTCCAGGCGCGTATCAAACAACTCCATGCGGAAGCTGGCGGACGGGCGGATGCCGCCAATGGCCCCCAGCGTGCCACAGGTCATCGCAAAGCCTTCTGCAGGTGGTGGATTGCGTGCGCCGTAGCACGCCAGCAGGTCGGTTGGACCGCGTAATGCGGCCAGCGTACCTTCCTGGTACAGACGGGATTCCCCACCCTCCTCGATCCACGAGCGCAGCACCAGTTGGTCCCAGTGGCCGAGCACGTCGGCCAGGCGCCACGCGCTGCGCGCTACCGGCTTTGGACAAATCTGCTTGGAGAAGGCGACGCTGTGGGTTTCGAGCGTACGGTCAGTGTGGTCGGAGGCAATCGACACGAAATACTCGCCCGCCTGGAAGAAGAGGAACGGCTCCGCCTCGCCGGAAGTGTTGTCGCCCACCACCTGCACCGTGTCAGCCTGGCTCAACTGGTTGGCTCCGACACGGTAAAAAAGCGGCACCGCACTAGGACGGGGCACGCCTATCGCCTCCAGTTCACCGATATGGTGCTCGACGGCGTGCGCGTCGCGGCCCGTCCAGCCAGCGATAACCAGACAATTCACCTCTATTTGCAGCGGGTGCTGGGGGGTATTTTCCGAGGGGACGTTAAAAACAAGAGGCATGGAAACGTGCTTTCATAAAATCACTGAAAAATTACAGTGAAATATTACAGTTGCTTTAAGCGAATTTCATGCCACGTTTTCCCGTGTAGCATCAACGGTCCCAATGTGTTATTCACGGAAGTCATGAAATCTGCTGCAATTGCCCGTCGGCCGTCTGTCAAAGTGCCAAATGCCGATCTGTCCCGCAATGAAGCCGCCTACACGCGCATGAAAGAGGCTCTGGTAACGCTGGTTTACAAACCGGGCGAGTACCTGAACACGGCGCAGGTAATGGAGCGTTTCGGCCTGGGCCGTACGCCCATTAATCAGGCACTGCACCGCCTGTCAGCCGAAGGCCTGGTGCAGATCATTCCCCGCAAGGGCGCGATGGCCGCACCACTGTCCATTAACGACGCGCTGGAGCTGATCGAGGTGCGGCTGGTGAATGAAATGCTGTGCATGCGCCTGGCTGCTGCGGCCATCACCAGCAGCGAAATTCAGGAGCTGGAAACCATCGCCCAGAATTTCGAGACCGCCGCTGCGCAGCGTGACGTGGTTGCGCTCATGAACGCCGATCGGCTGTTCCATGAAAAAATTGCCACTTTTGCCCGCAACACCATGCTGCAAGACATTCTGAGCGTGTTGCACGCCCGTTCGCAGCGATTCTGGGCCATCTCATTTTCAACACTGGGCCATGTGGACGAAGTGATGGCCGAGCACCGGGCTATCGTCTCGGCCTTGGCCAACCATGATGCGCAGGCCGCAGCAGAAGCGGCTAAAACGCACATTCTTTCGTTCAGGTCTTCGCTGCTGAGTCTGTCCTGATAGCTGTCCGCTGCCGCATTGAGAGCCTGGCTGAACTTTCGCACCATATTGAACCCAGGCCCGTCATAGAGTCAGTGGAGGTTGGCCTGCGCCATGGCGCGGGAACCGCACTGGCCCAGGCCCGTGCTCTGCCTGAACCGACTGAAGCGCCCGGGCCGGCGCCGATTGATAATGCGGGAATGGCCCCGGCGCCCGCCGCTCCTTCCCACCCAACGCATGAGTGACAACCTCCCCGTGAGACCCGAACTAGCCAGTCCCGCCAGCCCCGTGACTCCCATGAGCTCAGGCATGCCGCCGCTGGCCGCCCACACGCCCATGATGCAGCAGTACCTCGGCATCAAGGCCGAGTATCCCGACACGCTGGTGTTCTACCGCATGGGCGACTTTTATGAAGTCTTTTTCGCCGACGCCGAGAAAGCCGCGCGCCTGCTCGACATCACGCTGACGCGGCGCGGCCAGTCGGCCGGCGAGCCGGTCGTCATGGCCGGCGTGCCCTTCCATGCGCTCGAAGGCTACCTGGCCAAGCTGATCAAGCTCGGCGAATCGGTGGCGATCTGCGAGCAGGTCGGCGACGTCGCCACCAGCAAGGGCCCGGTCGAGCGCAAAGTGGTGCGCGTGGTGACACCCGGCACGCTGACCGACACCGAGCTTCTCAACGACAAGAACGAATCCATCCTGCTGGCCGTGCACCAGGGCGCGCGCAACACCTGCGGCCTGGCCTGGCTCAGCGTGACGCAGGGCGAAATCCACCTGGCGCACTGCGCCAACGACGAACTCGAAGCCTGGCTGGCGCGCGTGGCCCCCAGCGAGCTGCTTTACAACATCGACGTGACGCCGGCTTTCGAGCAGCGCCTCAAGGCCCAGCGCTGCGCCTCCACCGCGCGCCCGGCCTGGCAGTTCGACACCGCCCTGGGTGCGCGCCGCCTGCTGGACCAGCTCAAGGTCGCCTCGCTCGCATCGTGGAACGCCGAGGCACTGAATGAAGCCCACGCCGCCGCCTCCGCGCTGCTCGGTTATGCCGAACACACGCAAGGCCGGGCACTGTCGCATGTGCAAGGCCTTCAGGTGGTGCGCTCCGGCGAACTGATCGAGCTGCCACAAACCACGCGCCGCAACCTCGAACTCACGCAGACCCTGCGCGGCGAAGACTCGCCTACGCTGTTTTCGCTGCTGGACACCTGCACCACCGGCATGGGCAGCCGTGCGCTCAAAAGCTGGCTGCTCACGCCGCGCCGCGACCGCGCGCAGGCGGCGGCCCGGCTGGATGCCATCACACATTTGCGCGGCGGCCCGCAGCAGACCCTGCGCGCAAAGCTCAAAGGCTGCAGCGACGTGGAACGCATCACCGCCCGCATCGCGCTGCGCCAGGTGCGGCCGCGCGAACTGGTCGCGCTGAAAGACACGCTGCAGAAAGCCGAACTGGCCGCGCCCGCCGGCAGCGACTTCCCGGAACTGCTGACGCGCATCTTTGAAGACCTGCAGCCGCCGGCCGGCTGCGCCGCGCTGCTGGGCCGCTATGTGCTGGACGAACCGGCCGCGCTGATACGCGACGGCGGCGTCATCAACCACGGCTGCGACGCCGACCTCGACGAGTTGCGCGCCATCCAGACCAATTGCGACGGCTTCCTGCTGGACCTCGAAGTCCGCGAAAAAGCCCGCACCGGCATCGCCAACCTGCGCGTGCAATTCAACAAGGTGCACGGTTTCTATATTGAAGTCACGCAAGGCCAGCTTGACAAGGTGCCCGACGATTACCGCCGCCGCCAGACCCTGAAAAATGCCGAGCGCTACATCACGCCGGAGCTCAAGGCTTTTGAAGACAAGGCTTTGTCGGCGCAGGAACGCGCCCTGGCGCGCGAGAAATGGCTCTACGAGCAATTGCTCGACCAGTTGCAGGATTTCATCCCCGCGCTGAGCCGCCTGGCGCGCGCCCTGGCCTCGCTGGACGCGCTCTGCGCGCTGGCCGAACGCTCGCTCACGCTGAACTGGGCCGCGCCGGTATTCGTGCGCGAGCCCTGCATCGACATCGTGCAGGGCCGGCACCCGGTGGTGGAGGCCCGCCTGGCCGAAACCGGCGGCGGCTCCTTTATCGCGAATGACTCGGCCATGAGCGGTAAACACCGCATGCAGGTCATAACCGGCCCCAACATGGGCGGTAAATCGACCTATATGCGCCAGGTGGCGCTCATCGTGCTGCTGGCCAGCGTCGGCTCTTACGTGCCGGCGGCCAGTTGCCGGCTCGGGCCCATAGACGCGATCCACACCCGCATAGGCGCGGCCGACGACGTGGCCAACGCGCAATCGACCTTCATGCTCGAGATGACCGAGGCCGCGCAAATCCTGCACGCCGCCACGCCACACTCCCTGGTGCTGATGGACGAGATCGGCCGCGGCACCTCCACCTTCGACGGCCTGGCACTGGCCGGCGGCATCGCTGCCTACCTGCACAACAAGACCCAGGCCTTCACGCTGTTCGCCACGCATTACTTCGAGCTCACCGAGTTTCCTGCCCAGCACCACGGCGCCATCAACGTGCACGTGAGCGCGGTCGAGTCCGGCGCCGACATCGTGTTCCTGCACCACATCGAACCCGGCCCCGCCAGCAAAAGCTACGGTATCGCCGTGGCCAAGCTGGCCGGTGTGCCCGCCGCCGTCGTCAACCACGCCCGCCATGCGCTCACTGCGCTCGAAGCCCACCAGACCGAAGCGCGCGCCCAGGTCGACCTGTTCGCCGCGCCGCCTGAGTCAGCCGCCGCCGAGCAAAGCGCCGTCGACAAGGCATTGGGTACCATAGACCCCGATGCGCTGACGCCTCGCGAAGCGCTTGACGTCCTGTACCGCCTCAAAAAGATTTCCGTCTCCCCGTGACCCAGCGCAACCCGACCTCCCCCACGATCCCCACTTCCCCAAAGCAGCTCATGACTTATTGCGTCGCCGCCAAACTCAACGCCGGGCTTGTGTTTTTGTCAGACTCCCGCACCAACGCGGGCCTGGACCACATCAGCACCTTCCGCAAGATGATCGTCTACGAAAAGGCCGGTGATCGCTTCATGGTGCTGTTGTCAGCCGGCAACCTGTCGATCTCCCAGTCCATCCGCGAGATCCTGCAGGTCGAGCAGCTTAAGGACCACGAGGGCGGCGAGCCCATCACGATCTGGAACGCCAAGAGCATGTTCGACGCCGCCCGCGTGCTGGGCTCGGCAATACGCCGCGTCTACGACCGCGACGCCGAGTCCCTGAAAAACGCCGACGTCGACTTCAATGTCTCGCTGGTCTTCGGCGGACAAATCCGCGGCGAGAACATGCGCCTGTTCCAGATGTATTCGGCCGGCAACTTCATCGAAGCCACCGACGAGACGCCTTACTTCCAGGTCGGCGAATCCAAGTACGGCAAACCCGTGCTGGACCGCGTGCTGACCCCCGCCACGCCGTTGGCCGAGGCCGCCAAATGCGTGCTGGTCTCCATGGACTCGACCATGAAGTCCAACCTCTCGGTCGGCCTGCCGCTGGACCTGGTGGTCTATGAAGCCGACACCTACAAGAGCGACAAGATCGTCTGCATCGACAACGACAACCCCTACTACCGCATGATGCACAGCAGCTGGGGCCAGAAGCTGCGCGAGGTCTTCGACAGCATCGAAGACCCGGTCTGGGACGACGCGCACACCGACATCCCGCTGAAGATGCCGGCCACGCGCCATGAGCCGCTGAAGAAGATCAGCACGCCCGACGAGAAACTCATTTAAGCCGTGCCCGCCAACGCAAAACCGCTGGTCATCTTTTCCCACGGCAACAGTTTTCCGGGCGGTACTTACAGCGCGGTCTTCCAGAGCCTCAAAGCCCGCGGCTTTCAGGTCAAGGCCGTCGATAAATTCGGCCACGACCCGAGCTATCCCGTCACCAGCAACTGGCCGCACCTGGTGCAGCAGCTCGCCGACTTCACGGCCCGCGAGGTTGAAAAGTGCGGTCAGCCGGCTTTCCTGGTCGGCCATTCGCTGGGCGGTTTCCTGAGCTTGATGTGCGCCGCCCGCAACCCTGTACTCGGCGGCCAGCCCGTCAAAGGCGTGGTGCTCGTCGACTCCCCCATCCTGGGCGGCTGGCGCGCCCGGGCACTCAGCGTAGCCAAACGCGCGCAACTGGTCGGTGCCATCTCGCCCGGTGCCATCAGCCGCAAACGCAAAAACCAATGGCTGGGCAAAGACGAAGTATTCGAGCACTTCCGCAGCAAAAAAGCCTTTGCCGCCTGGGACGAGCAGGTTCTTCGCGACTACATCGAGCATGGCACTTATGAAGGCTCAGGCGAGGACGAGGGCAAGCAGTTGCTGAGCTTCGACCGCGATGTGGAAACCGCGATCTACAACACCCTGCCTGACAACCTTGAGGGCCTGCTGAAGCGCCATCCCTTGAAATGCCCTGTTGCGTTTATTGGCGGGCGGCAGTCGGCTGAGATGAAGCAGGTTGGGATGGCGATGACCGAGAAGGTGACCAAGGGGCGGATCATGATGCTCGATGGCAGCCACCTGTTCCCGATGGAGAAGCCTTTGGCGACGGCTGCTGCCATCGAAGCTGCTTTGAGGAACTTCCTCGAGTAGTTTTTTGGCCAGGTCTTGCTCCGGCCTTTGCGCTTTTTGCGGAGAGTTGCTGGCCGGGGTCGCCCGGCAGCGACTCACTTTTCTTTGCTTCGCCAAAGAAAAGTAAGCAAAAGAAAGGCGACCCGCAGTCTGGGTCCCTACGCTTCGCTACGGGCAACCTGCGGTGCTCGACTACGGCGGGGTCTCGCGCAAACTCGCCTGCGGCTCAAACAAGCGCGATCCCTGATCCGCCTACGTCTGCGCTC
>NZ_JBFUBU010000046.1:0-38717 GCF_056405595.1 Polaromonas sp. P1_G1 | reverse complement strand
GCCCCCATCCCAGCCTTCCCCCAGCGGGGGAAGGAGCAAAACCACAAGAGCAATCGCAGTGCATCGATTCGTATGCCTCTCTCCGATTGAGCTCCCTCCCCCGCTGGGGGAAGGAGTCAGGCTACAAGGACTTCGCCAGCGACTCCATCAACGCCCTGAGCCACATCTGGGCCGGGTGCGTGTCGCTGCGCCTGTGCCAGAGGAGGTCGAACTGCACTTCCGGCAGCGCGACGGGCGGTGGAAACAGCACCAGCATGCGCCGCGCCGGTGAATGCAGGGCCACACGTTTCATCACCGTGGCAGCCATCTGGGTCTGGGCGACCACCGCCGGCACGGCAAACATCTGCGGCAGGCTCAGCGCCAGCGTGCGGCGCTTGCCCAGCCGCGCCAGCGCTTCGTCCACCAGGCCATGGCGGTCGCCTTCGGGCGAGGCCAGGACGTGCTGCAGCGACAGAAAGGTTTTCATGCTCATGCCGCGCCGCGCGCCCGGATGGTCGCGGCGCACGATCGTGACGAAGTCGTCGCGCAGGATGGGGCGGGTCAAAATCCGGCTCTCCGCCTGCGTCGGCGGGACGCCGACCGCCGCATCGATCAAGCCGGCGTCGAGCAGGTCGACGGCGCTGTCGCGGCTGCTGAAACTGCGCACGCTCAGCGAGATGCCCGGCGCCTTCTTCTCGAGCGCGCCCAGCAGGGCGGGCAGCAGCACGAAGGCCGGGTAGTCCGACAGGCCGAGGGTGAAATCCATGCTCACCTTGCCCGGGTCGAACACGGGCTTTTTCACCAGCACCGCTTCCAGTTGCCGCAGCGCCTCAGCCACCGGCCCGGCGAGGTCCCTGGCGCGCGGCGTGGGCAGCAGGCCTTCAGCGCTGCGCAAGAACAAGGGGTCTTCCAGCAGCGTCCGCAGTCGCGACAGCGCGGCGCTCATCGCCGGCTGGCTCACGCCCACGCGCACTGCGGCGCGGGTCACGTTGCGCTCCTCCATCAGCGCGGCAAAGGCCGCGAGCAGGTTCAGGTCAACACCATGAAAATCCATAAATCAAATACTCATTTATACAGATCATTTGTTGGACAGATGGTAACGCGGCGCCCAGAATTCCGCCATTGCTTCACCACACCAACACAAGGATCCTCCGCAATGAGCAACCCAAACCCCGGCAGCCACGCCGCGCAGGACCTGGCCCGGCGCCAGTCCATAGACCTGCTGTACCGCGCCTTCAGCGACCGGAACCCCGACCTGATGGACGCCGCCGTCACCGCCGACTGGGACGACATCCCCCTGGCCCCCGGCCAGGGCCCCGGGCCGGAAGGCCTCAAGCCCATCATCCGCGGCTTCATCGAAGCGCTGCCCGACGTGCGCATCACGGCCCACGATGTGCTGATGAGCCAGGACCGTGCCGCGGTGCGCGCCGAGATCACCGGCACCCACCGCGGGCCTCTCTTCGGCATTGCGGCCACCGGCAAAAAGGTCAGCTTCCGCATCCACGAGTTCCACGAATTCGAGGGCGACCGCATCAAGCGGACCTGGCACCTGGAGGACTGGTTCGGCCTGTTCCTGCAGCTCGGCGCTTTCCCTGCGCTCAACAACAACTGAGCCATCGGGAATAAAGCCATGAAGACACTTCGTATCCACGAATTCGGAAACCCGAGCCTGGCCGTGCTCGACGACGTCCCGGCGGCTGAGCCGGGCCCGGGCCAGGTCTTGCTGCGCATCGAGGCCGCCAGCGTGAATCCGCTGGACCTCAAGATGCTGGCCGGCCACATGCAGCAGGTGTTTCCGGTGAGCCTGCCGTACGCGCTGGGCACCGACCTGGCCGGTGTGGTCCGGCAGGTCGGCCCCGGCGTGGCCGGTTTCAAACCCGGCGACCGCGTGGTGGGCCGCCTGGAGCCCAGCGCCGGCGGCGCGTTTTCGCAGGCGGCCGTCGTCCCCGCGGAAGCCCTGAGCCCCATGCCGGCCGACATGAGTTTCGAGCAGGCCGCCGCATTGCCGACGGCTGCGGGCACGGCCTGGCTGGCCCTGTCCGGCGCCGGCAAGCTGCAAGCCGGGCAGCGTGTGCTGGTCCATGCGGCCGCGGGCGGCGTCGGCAGTTTCGCCGTGCAGTTCGCCAGGCAAGCCGGGGCGCATGTCATCGCGACCGCCTCGGCGCGCAACCTGGCCCTGGCCGGGGAGCTCGGCGCCCACGAGGTGATCGACTACCAGCGCCAGGACTTCGCCGGCCTGCTGCGCGGGGTGGACCTGGTCCTCGACACCGTGGGCGGTGACACGCTCGAACGTTCATGGCAGGTGCTCGCGCCCCAGGGCGCAGTGGTCAGCACCGTCGACTTTGCCGTCAAGCCTCGCGGCAGCCAGGCAGGCTCCTTTGTGTTCTTCAACCATGACGCCGCGGCCCTGTCCCGCATCCTGGAAAGCTTCAAGGCCAAGCAGCTGCAGATCGTGCTGGACACGATTCATCCGCTCGATGACGCACGCGCCGCGCTGGAGCAGGTGGCGGGCGGCCACGCCCGCGGCAAGGTCATCGTGCGGCCCTCGCACTGAGGCGCTTGCCCATCCATTTACCCATACGGAGATCAACACATGAAAAAAACACTCACGGCCCTTGCCATGGCAAGCGGCCTCGCCGGTGCGGCCCCCGCCGCCGACCAGGATGTGGTCCAGGCGCYTTACAGCGAGGTGCTGAGCGGCACCACCAGCCCCGACCTCCCGGCACGCATGGCCAGGGTGCTGTCACCCGACTGGCGAAGCATCGGCGACTACGCGAGCCCGGTGAAGACGCGGGACCAGTTCCTGGCGCAGCTGCTGCGCGTGGGCGGCGCCCTTCCCAACCTGAGCTGGAAGGTCGAAGAGATTTTGCAGGTCGGCAATCGTTTTGTGGTTCGCGGCCGCGCCACCGCCACGCCCGTCGCTCCCTTCATGGGGGCGCCCTTCACGGGCCGCAGCTTCGAGATCATGGCCATCGACATCCACACCGTCAAGGACCACAAGATCGTGCTGAGTTACCACGTGGAAGACTGGCATGGGGCTGTGGAGCAGCTCCAGCGGCGCTGAGGCCGCGCAAGCATGCAGGGGCGATCAAGGGCCCACGCGCTTGTCAGCGCATTCCCACTCCCCAGGGCTACACCGGCTGTCACCGAGCCGCCGCGCCCGCCGCGAGCATGGAAGTTTTCAAACAGGAGATTCCCATGCACATCATTCTTGGTGGAACCGGGCACGTCGGCTCGGCACTCGTTAAACGCCTGATCGAAGCGGGCGAGCCCGTCACCCTTGTCACACACGACCCCGATAAGTCCGGCAGGGCCGGCAAGGCCAAGCACGAAGTGCCCCAGCGGGCCAAGGTCGCACTGGCCGACGTCCACGACGTACCGGCCCTGCGCAAGGTCTTCCAGCAGGGCACACGGCTCTTCCTGCTCAACCCGTCCGCCGCCCCTTCCGTCGACACCGACGCCGAAGAGCGCGCCACGGTGAGGTCCATCATCGAAGCGCTGCAAGGCACGCGCCTTGAGAAGATCGTGGCCGAGTCGACCTACGGCGCGCAGCCCGTCGAGCGGGCGGGCGACCTGGGCATTCTTTACGACATGGAAAAAGCCCTGGAGGCCCAGCCCATTCCCTTCAGCGTGATACGCGCGGCCTATTACATGAGCAACTGGGATGCGTCGCTGAAGACGGCACGCGATGAAGGCGTGATCGATTCCATGTTCCCGGCCGACTTCAAGCTGCCCATGGTCGCGCCGCAAGACCTGGGCGAGTTCGCCGCCCGGCTGATGACGGAACCGGCCGAAAAAACCGGCGTCTTTTATGCCGAGGGCCCCGAACAATACGGCCCCGGCGATGTGGCCGCCGCTTTTTCGGAGGCGCTGGGCAAGCCGGTGTCGGTGCGCGTCGCGCCGCGCGAGCAATGGGTAGAAGCTTTCCAGGCGATGGGCTTCTCGCCCGCCGCGGCCAAGTCCTATGCCGAGATGACGCGCCTCACCCGCGACCGGCCCTATACCGCCGATGCCCCCGTGCGCGGCCGCACGACGCTGCGCGCCTATGTGCAGGCGCTGGTGGGGCGGCAGGCCTGACTTCGCGGACCTTGCGCGGCATGGCGCAGCGGCCCAAGGGCTGGCATCATCCACCCCATGCCCGCATCGCCCCCGCACCAATGCCGCGTCCTGGCCACGCCCTGGGAGGGCGTGTACGGCACGCACATTGAAAGCGCCCGCCACTACCGCCGCCATTCGCATGCCGTCTTCGGCATCGGCCTGATGGAGCGCGGCGCGCAAAAATCCGCCAGCGGCCGCGGCCAGGTCGAGGCCTATGCCGGCGACATCATCATGTGCAACCCCGGCGAGGTGCACGACGGCCAGCCGCTGGGCAGTCCCTCGCGCCGCTGGCGCATGCTCTACCTGGAGCCCGCCGCCATGGCCGCCGCGATGGGCGAGCCTGGCGGCGCGGCCGGGCTTGAACTCACCGAGCCTGTCGCGCAAGACCCGCGTCTTCGCCTGGCCTTGCATGAGGTGCTGGAACAGCTTCAGCACGGCGGCGGCGGGCCCGGCCCGGTTGCCGCCGCCCACGCGCTTGCCTGCGACGAGGCGCTCGCGCGGGTCTTTGCCTTGCTGCCGGGCCGCCACGCCCTCGCCCCGGCGGCCGAGCCTTTCGCAAAATTCTCCAGTGCTGCCACCGCGCGGATACAGCGGGTGCGCGATCACCTGGCCGCAGACCTGTTCGCGCCGCCCACGCTGGGCGAGATGGCACTGGCGGCCGGCCTCAGCAAATTCCAGCTGCTGCGGCATTTTGAAAAAGCCTTCGGCCTCACGCCCCATGCCTGGCTGTTGCAGCAGCGCGCCGAACGCGCGCGCGGCCTGATACGCGGCGGCACCGGCCTGGCGCAGGCGGCCGCATCCTGCGGCTTCGCCGACCAGAGCCACATGACGCGGCTGTTCACGCGCCAGTTCGGTTTTACGCCCGGCGCCTGGCAGCAAGCGACGGCGCGCAACACCGCCAAGGGCGCGCTGCAATAACGTTCAAGACGCGGGCCGGCCGCAAGGGGCAGACTGCGCAGTGTTTCATCCCGACCCCCGGAGCGCCGCGCATGTTCTTTCGCCATTCAGAAGCCTTGTGGGCCGAGCACCCCGAACTTGTGCCCGGCGTGCTGTATGCCGACGGCATCAGCGCCGGTACCGACGTGGGCCCGCAAGTCGCCCGCTTCAACGCCATCGCCGCGTCCCGGCTGGCGCAGGGTAGCGAAGGCGAGTTCCCCGAAGTGCAGGCCTGGCGCCGCACTTTTTCCAAAATGGGCCTCAAGCCCACGCAATACCGCTGCGCGTCCGAGTCGCTGCTGCGCCGCTTCCGCAAGGAAAATGCCTTGCCGCCGCTGCACCCGCTGGTGGACCTGTGCAATGCCATCTCACTCGCCTTCGCGATCCCGATTGCCGTGTTCGACGTCGACAAAGTCTCGCAACAGTTGGAGGTGCGCCATGCCACTGGCAGTGAGAACTACCTGAACTTCGGCGCAGAGATCGAGCATCCGGAACTGGGCGAGGTGGTCTTCGCCGATGCCGCCGAACCCGCCAACGCCCATGCGCGCCGCTGGACCCACCGGCAAAGCGGCCTGTCCGCCGTGAGCGCCGGCACGCGCAGCGTGCTCATCGTGGCCGAAGCCCTGCATGTGTCGGCTGCGGAAGATGTGGGCCGGCTGGTCGGCACCCTTGCGCAGGAAGTGGCGGCCGTCTGGCCCACTGAGCCGAGGACCCAGCTGCTGAGCCGGGTGTCGCCGCGATTTGAGTTTTAAGCCTCCCCCGATTTAGCTCCCTCCCCCACTGGGGGAGGGCGGGGGTAGGGGCCAGCAGCCTTCGATAGACGCTCAGCGAAATTTCAAGCGCCGCCGGCCCCCATCCCAACCTTCCCCCAGCGGGGGAAGGAGAAAAGCGCAGCCTCAAGGCTGCTGCTTATTCACAAACCCAATCACCAGGCCCCGGGCCGTCACGGTGATGCTGCCCGGCTGCACGCCCATGCTGTCGGGCAGCGCCAGGTCTTGTGACGTGAGGGTGTGCAGCACCGCGCCCTGCAGCGCCTGTTCCGCCAGCTGCGGCCCGTAGCTGGCCAGCAGCATCGAGGCCTCGGGCGGCAGGCCCTCGAATTGCAGTGCGTTCACACGCAGCTCGTGCGCGCGTATCGTCATGTCGCTGGCCTCATAGCGCAGCGCGAAGTCCAGGTCGAAGGTGCCGGGGTAAGCGCGCCGCAGCGCCTGGCCGCCGGCTTCCACCGCCATCACGGCGCCCAGCCGGTTCTGTTCGGGGAGCATGCGCAGCCGCGGCGCTTGCACCGTGAGGTCCATGATGCCCTGGGCGCGTTTGCGCAGCGGAAAGCGTTTGGCAATCGCATCCTGCAACTGGGCGGTGGTGACGGTATAGCTGGGCTGGGCCTGCGCGCCAGACAGCGCCAGCCAGGCCGCGCCGCCCAGGGCCAGGCGGGTGGAGGCGGCCAGCAGGCGCCGCCGTTGCATCAAAGGGTGTGGGTTCATCATGGCTTCGATGCTGCATCGGGGGATTGGTTTCCCGCGTCAGCCAATGCCGCCATCCAATGGAAGTGCGCGTAAAGTTCACGCGCCCGAACGTAACAAACGCTGGCTAGCGCCCCACCACCGACCAGCCGGCCTTCTGGTTGGTCTTGTCGTTCTCGTATTCCCAGGCCGTGCCGCAGCGGTCGCATTTGTAGCGCGTGATGGTGACCAGGCCGTGGCGCCGCGTCTCATGGCGCGGGTCGCCTTGCACCAGCTCCGGGTGGCCCGGCGCCTTGCGCCAGTTGCGCTGTATGCCCGCGCAGGAGTCGCACAGCTCCATCTTCTTGAGTTCCTGTTCGCGCTGGGGGTCTTGGGTCATGGGCTGCTTTTTTGGGGAGTCGTTGTGAAATCGGGCGGAGTCCCCGATTGTCGCCTGTGCCTTTCCTCGCCGCCAGGGTGGCGACCACGTTGGCGCAGGGGCGATCATTTGACCGTCCCTTACGGCAGGCCTATTCTGGAATTGCCCAGTCACTTCATTCGGGAGATACACCATGTACAAGCGAATTTTGCTGGCATACGACGGCTCCGAATCCGGCCAGAAAGCCCTGCTGGACTGCCGCGAGATCGCACAGTGGAGCGGGGCCGCCTTGACGCTGATCGCCGTCACGCCGCTACAGCGGCAGGTGGTCGCCGCCGAAGGCGTGATCTACGAACAAGGCATCGCCGACCAGGAAAGGGAAAGGTACAGGGGCATCCTCAACGACGGCTTGCGCCGGCTCATCGAAACCGGCCACGAGGCCAGCGGCGAAGTGCTGTACGGCGAAACCGTCGATGAAATCGCCCGCTATGCCAAACAGACGGACGCCGACCTGATCGTGGTCGGCCACAAGCACCTCGAAGGCTGGGCCGCCCGCTGGTGGCGCGGTTCGGTCTCCAAGTCGCTGATCGCGCAGGCGCCCTGCAGCGTGCTGGTGGTCATCACCCGCTAAGGCAAGGCGCGGGCCCGGTCCGCCCCAATCGGCCGGTCCACAAAAGGGTTTCCAAAGAGGGCTTGACTTCGAGTGCGCTCGAAGTTTTAAAGTCCTCACATGTCTGACGCACCCACCCTTTCCTTGAGCATCGCCGAAGCCGCGGAAGCCTCCGGCCTCAGCGCCTACACCCTGCGCTACTACGAGCAGATCGGCCTGATTGCCCCCATAGGCCGGCGCAGCGGCGCGCGCCGCTACAGCGACGCCGACATGCGCTGGCTGGATTTCCTGGTGCGGCTGCGCGCCACCGGCATGTCCATGCGTGATATGCAGCGCTACGCCCAGCTGCTGCGCATAGGCAATTCCTCCGCCGCCAGCCTGGCCGAACGCCAGGCCCTGCTCGAAGACCATGCCGAGCGCCTGGAAACCGAAATACGCACCCAGCGCGAAACCCTGGCCTACATCCGCAAAAAAATCCGCCTCTATGAAGAGATGCGCGCCGAACCCAAGCGTGCCTGAGCCCCTCCGAACCGCTTTCACCCCTTTCACTCCCTTCACTTTCAAAGGACGAAAAACACCATGATCAAGACCCGCACCCTGGGCCGCAACGGCCCCCAAGTCTCCGCCATCGGCCTCGGCTGCATGGGCATGAGCGAGTTCTATTCCAACCGCGACGACACCGAATCCATCGCCACCCTCCACCATGCGCTTGACCAGGGGCTTAATTTCCTCGACACCGCCGACATGTACGGCCCCTTCACCAACGAGCTGTTGATAGGCAAGGCCATCGCCGGCCGCCGCAAGGACGTGTTCATCGCCACGAAGTTCGGCATCACCCGCGACCCGAACAACGAGGGCGCCCGCGGCGTCAACGGCCGGCCCGAGTACGTCAAGGCCAGCTGCGATGCCAGCCTCAAGCGCCTGGGGATTGAGCAGATCGATCTTTATTACCAGCACCGCGTCGACAAGACCGTGCCCATTGAAGACACCGTGGGCGCCATGGCCGAGCTGGTGAAAGCCGGCAAGGTACGCTTGCTCGGTTTGTCTGAAGCCTCGGCCGCCACCCTCGCGCGCGCCTGCAAGGTGCATCCCATCGCCGCGCTGCAGAGTGAATATTCGCTGTGGACGCGCGACCCGGAATCTAACGGCGCCCTGGCCGCCTGCCGCGAGCACGGCGTAACCCTTGTCCCCTATTCGCCGCTGGGCCGCGGCTTCCTGACCGGCGCTTTCAGCAAACCCGAAGACTTGCCCGCCGACGACTACCGCCGCACATCTTCGCCGCGTTTTGCCGAAGAGAATTTCCAGCGCAACCTGGCCCTGGTGGATGCCGTCAAGGACCTGGCCGCGGCCAAAGGCGTGACCGCGTCGCAAGTGGCGCTGGCCTGGGTGCTGGCCCAGGGCGAAGACATCATCCCGATTCCCGGCACCAAGCGCCGTACCTACCTGGACCAGAACATCGGCGCGCTGGATGTGGTGCTGAGCCCGGCCGAGCTGGCCGACCTCGACAAGGCCTTCCCGCCCGACGCCGCCGCCGGCCCGCGCTACCCGGCGTCTTATTTGAGCATGGTGAATCCCTGAAGCTAGAAGCGGATCTCCACCACCGAGCCTTTGCTCACCGCCGACGAAATCGCCAGCGACCATTTGAAGCGCTCGCAGATCCGCTTTGTCAAGAACAGCCCCAGCCCCCGGCCGCCGCCGGGCTTCATCGAGGTCTGCAAGGCCGCGCTGTAGCTGCGCGCGGCCTCCACCGCGTCGAAGCCTTCCCCGGAGTCGGTCACCCGCAGCCTGTGCGCGGTGAGGCTGACCGTGACTTCCCCCTTCTGCGTGTTTTCGGCGGCGTTCCTCAGGAGGTTGGCAATGACGATCCGGAGCATCGCTTCCGGCGCATCGACGGAAAGGCCCACGCACTCCACCAGCACAAAGCGCGCGGGCTTGAAGGCCAGCAGGTGCTCATGATCCTGCATCAGCTCCTGCAGGATCAGGTCGACCCGGGTGCTTTCCGTCCTCGCATGGCCGTCCGGCTCGCGCGACAGGTACAGCAGGGCGCCCATGGTTTCGGTCAGGTTGTCGACCGTGCCGCGTATCCGCTCCAGCGGGCCCTTGGCCTGCGCGGGCAGGGCCTGCTTCGCCAGCACGTCCACCGCGCCGCTGATCACCGCGACCGGCGTGCGGAACTCATGGCTGGCCTGGTCCAGCAGGCTGCGTTCCCGCTCGATGAAACGCTCCACCCTTTCCAGGTGGCGATTCGCCTGCACCGCGATGTCGTGCAGCTCCGCCTGCGGGTAATCGACCGACAGCCGCTGCGACGGTTGCTCCGGGTCCAGGGCCTCCATGCGCTGCGCCAGCGCCCTGGCCGGCTTGCGCAGGCTGCCGTGAAGCCACAGCAGCGTGGCGCCCACCAGCGCCAGGTTGAACAGCACAAAGACCAAGCCCCCAACGCCGACCTTGTTCTGCAGCTGCTCGATATCGGTCATGTCGATGACGGTGACCACGCGGCCGTCCGCGACCGGCGTGACCAGGGCCGCGTAGTCGTGCTCGTCAAACCGGTCCAGGTCCTCTTCGCTGTAGAACCCGGCGGGCAGCGTGGCCAGGTAGGGCGGCATGCCGGCGGGCAAGGCCGCGCCGTTCTTGAGGTGCCATCCCTTGTAGGCGCCCTGTGTCGGCAAGGGCACGGGCGTGTTGCCCGTGCTGCCGGCGATGTAATGCTGGGTGGTCGACCGGAGTATCTGCTCCCACACCGGGTGCGTGATCATCACCTGGCCGAACCAGACCGAGACGCTGACCCCCACGGCCAGCAGCACGCCGAAGGCGACGAACAGCGCGCTGATGCGCCAGTGCAGGTCGAACATGCGTGGTTTATTCGCCATCCTGCACCCGCAAGCTGTAGCCCTGCCCGAGCACGGTGTGCAGGATTTTTGGTGCGCCTTCGCCATCGACTTCTTTGCGCAGCAGGTGCATGTGCGACCTCAGGATGTCCTTGTCCAGCGTGCGCTCGCCCCAGATCTGCGCTTCCAGGTGTTCGCGGCTCACGATGTGCGGCGAGCGCCGCATCAAGACTTCCAGTATCTGCCGCTTGATCGGCGACAGCGTCAGCTCGCGGTCTCCCCGGGTCACCACCAGCGACTGCAGGTTGAAGCGCAGGTCGCCGACTTCCAGCACCTGCCCCGGGGCCTGCGCCGCGTGGCTGCGCGTCACCAGCACGCGCAGCCGCATTTCGAGTTCCGGCAGGGCGATGGGTTTGACGAGGTAGTCGTCGGCCCCGGCTTCAAAACCTTGCAGCTTGCTGTCCAGCTGGTCCTTGGCCGTCAGCATGATCACCGGCGTCCTCGACTTGAGTTCGCCCCGAAGCTGCGTCAGCATCGTCAGGCCGTCCATGCGCGGCATCATCCAGTCCAGCACGATCGCGTCGTAGTGATTCGCCTGCACCATGCCAAGCCCCGACTTGCCGTCGGGCGCGGCGTCGGGCTTGTGGCCGCAGGCTTCCAGGTAGTCGTAGATGTTCGCCGCCATGGGCGCGTTGTCCTCGACGATCAGGATGCTCAAAGGGCCTTCAATCATGTCCATCTCGGTCCTTTCGCGTTGTCACGCGACGGGCGTCAGAATTTCCGGGAAACCCCGACAAAAATCGAAGTTACCCCATTTGCATCCCTGTCCACCAAGGGGCTGTTGCGGATTTTGCTCGGCAGCGCGCTGTAAGACAGGCCGCCCGCCAGAATCCACTTGTCGGCGAAGGGCCGCATCACCTCAATCCCGACACGCGGGATCACCGCGCTGCCCGGCTTGTAGTTCACCACACCACGTGCGACTTCCGTGTCCAGCGTGCCGTAGTAGTAGTTGGCCAGCTTGCTCGAATAATGGCTGACCGCGATGTTGGGCGTGATCGTGGTCGATCCCCATTGCAGCGGATAGCCGTATTTGGCCGAGGCCTCGTAGCCCTTGCTCGCGCCCGACATGTCGGCCTTCAGCGCCAGTTCCACCACGCCCATCCCGCCCTTGAAGGACCCGGCAATCCCCAGGTCCAGGCCGTTGTCGCGGTCTTCCAGCAGGTTGCGGTTGATGCCCCGAGCCGCGAGCTCGGCCACGCCGAAATCCTCTTTCTTGATGCCGGCCAGCCGGGCGCCCAGCGTGGCATCGAATGTGAAACCGTCGCGGCTGAGGATGTGGTAACCCCCGCTGATGCCGCGCCAGAAGAACTTCTCGCCCTGGTAGCTGATCAGCGGCACCGCGCGAAGCTTGGCGCTTTCCCCCGCGTAGATGTCGGTTCGGGCCGCCACGCCCAGACCCAGGCCCCAGGGTGAGGCTCCCGGCTCGGGCTTGGGCTGCGCATACGCGCCCGTGGCGCCCATGAGCGCCGACAGCAACACCACACCGGCGGGAACAACAACAGATTTGCGCTTCATAAGGAAATTCCTCTTGGACGGTTTTTGGAAAAAAAGCGCCGGCGGACCGCCAGGCTGGACGCACTGTGCCGCGCCGCTGTCGCGGAGATGTCGCGGCGGCGAAGCATGCATCGCGACATCGCGGCGACAGCAAGCGTCCACCATCGGCGCCTCTGCTTCCCGTTTTCAAAACCGCACACACCAAGATGACTAAACGCCAAGCCCGTCCTTACGCCGCACCGTCCCTAGCCGCCAAGCCCGCAGCCCTTGCCCGCGCCGAAAGCCCGCGCCCGCCCGGACACGACCCGTCCGCCACGGCCGCGCTGCCGCTTTTTTCGATGTTTTTCCTGGGCGCATGGGCAGGCAAGCCCGGCGCGCTGCGCGGGCGCAAGCGATGAAGGCGGCCGCGCGCAACAGTGCTCAGCCAGGTTCGTGACAACAGAGCCGGCCCGCGGGCATTGGTTTATCAGACGGGAGTGAACCGATACCCGTCGGCTTGCCTTGTGACGTATCCGATGCCTGGGAACTCCAGGTGGGCGCCGGCGATGAAGTGGCCGGGCTTGTCCGAACGCTGCAAGAGGCGCAACCTGGATGCGCGCGCCTTGTCCTGGTCGGCATCAAACTCCCAGGCCAACTCGGGCCGGTCGAACTGCGCCGCAGGCACGTGGACGGTGTCTCCCCAAACCAGCAAAGTGCCGCCGCCACTTTTCAACTCATAGGCTGTGTGCCCGAGCTCGTGGCCCAAGGCGCTCACCGCCGTCACCGACCGTCCAATCCTGAATCCATCGCCGATGGCGATGCGCACGTTCCGAAACCGCGCAAGCCGGTCTATCCCGTCGAAGAGGGCTATCGCCTGCGAGGGGATCAACAGCCGCTTGAGCCTGGGGAAGGCGTTCGAGCCGTCAGCCGCCACCAGGCCGTTCACATGGTCTTCGTGTGTATGGGTAATTGCCACGGTGTCCACCAGGCTGGGGTCAACGCCCGCCTCCTGCATGGATTGGAGCAGCCTGCCCAGCGTCGGCTCCCAGGAGTCCGCCGCACCGGTGTCGATCAGGATGTGGTTTTCGCCGTCGATGATCAGGAAGGCATTCACGGACAGCCGAAGCTTTCCGTCCACCAGCGGAATCGACGGCGGCAGATCTCCCTGGAACGGCTGCCCGCCAGGCTTGCGAAGGCGTGTGGTGGGCATGTCCACGTAGCCGTCCCGCAGGCCGATGACCGTCGTCTCTCCCAGGGCGAACCTGACGAAGTTCTGTCCCGCCCCGGTCCGCTGGGGCCTGCCGGCATTTCCAATCGGCGAAGGTGTGCCATCCATCGCGGTGTCTTCCCTGGCCTTGCGCATCCGCAGCTCCGCGCTTCAGTCGAACGTACGCGCGATGAAGGACGCTTTGGTTGTTATCAGCCAGCGGCCCTCCACCTTTTGCAGGACGAAGTGATCATTGAACAGCGTCTTTCCAATCCGCACCTTCACCGTTGCCGTTGAAAGGCTGTCCGAGATGTTCTCCATGGAGAGGATCGCCTCATCCCTGGGCGCGCCGGTGGATTGGGGACTCGGCCTCCCGTGGATGAGCGCCGCATAGTCCGGCGACGACAGGGTTTTCAGCTGGCCTTCATGAAGCCACTGGACAAGACAGCTCGGGTGAAAGACCTTGTTGAAGTCGCGGCTCTTCGGCTCATAAGCCAAATTGAAATAGTCCTCGATCAAAGCGACGACGGCGTGGGTCTGGGTCATGGTCATGGCTGGCTTTCTTCCATCATTGAAAGACCCGTATAGTGAAGAATTCCCCCGCCGCCGGCTACTGCGAATCGCTTATCGCTGCCATTACAGGAACACATAGATCATGGAAGACCTCGATGGAGGATTGGTGAGCGGCTTGCTTGCCCTTGCTGCCGTAGCCGAATCCAAAAGCTTTGGCCGTGCCGCATCCCGTCTGGGCAAGACCCAGCCCGCGGTGAGCCGCGCTGTCCAGCGCTTGGAGGACCGCCTGCGCGCCAAGCTTTTGCAGCGCACCAGCCGGCACGTTGAAGTGACCGACGCCGGGCATGCGTTGCTGTCAAAGGTGCTGCCCTTGCTCCAGGGGATTGAAGAGGCGGCTGTCGGAGCCTCGGACCAGACCTCGGCCGTCAACGGAACACTCCGTGTGGCCTGCGATGCTGCATTCGCCCGCCTTGTGCTGGCACCCGAGCTGGCCCGGTTCCTGAAGGACCACCCCGCTCTTCAATTGAAGCTGGAGACCCGGAACGATCTCTCGGACCTGGTGAGCGACGGTTTTGATCTCGCGATACGGTTTGGGCCGCCATCCGTTTCGAGCCTGGTCTGCCGCAGGCTCTACAGTCCGCGCGTCCTGACTGTCGCCGCGCCGTCCTACCTGGACCAACGCGGCCGGCCGAAGTCGCCGAATGACCTGGTCGATGACGGCCATGAATGCATCCTGGCCATCGACCCGGCTACCGGCAGGCCCTTCGACTGGGAGTTCTGGCGCGGCAATGAGAAGGTCAAAGTGGCCGTTAGCGGGAACCTGACCGTCACGGATGCCGGAACCAAAATTGGGGCCTGCCTCGCGGGCTACGGGATCGCCCAGGTCATCGATCTCGGGATCGACACGCACCTGCGCGCGGGCACACTGGAGCCGGTCCTGGCGGACTGGCCTGGCGAGACCTTCCCTCTTTACGTCTACTACCCCAGCCGGAACCACGTTCCGGCCAAGGTAAGAACGTTCATCGACTTTGTTGCCGGCATGATGCCTGGGCCGCAGCCAGCTTGACCAGAACATCGCAACCGTAGACATGGTGCCGAGCCCGCCGGGTTGGCAGAGCTGGCCAGGGCCTTTCCGATCGACGCCGCGGCCGGCCTCAATGCGCGATCGCGATCTTGCCGAAGTGCCGGCCGCCGGCACTGAGTTCGGCATAGGCCGCGGCCGTATCGGCGATGCCGAACACGCGGTCTATCACCGGCACGATGCGGTGCGCGGCGATGGCGCGCGCCGCCTGCGCCAGGTCGGTCACCGAGCCGGTGCTGTTGCCCACGATGCGCAAGGCCTTCACGATGACGGGCAGCAGGTCGATGGATGCCGCCGTGCCGCTGACAAGGCCGACCGTAAAAATCGTGCCGCCCATGGCCGTTGCATGGATGGACCGCGCGAGGGTGGCCTGGCCCACCGTTTCCACCACCAGGTCCGCGCCGCGCCCGTCGGTGAGCTTGAGCACCTGCGCGTCCCAGGCCGGCGTGGCGCGGTAGTTGATCAGATGGTCCGCGCCCAGCCCGCGTGCCCGCTCCAGCTTTTCATCGGAAGACGAGGCCATGATCACCGTCGCGCCCGAGGCCTTGGCGAACTGCAGGGCAAAGATGCTCACGCCGCCGGTGCCCAGCAGCACCACCACCGACCCCGGCCGCAGCGAGGCCGAGCGCACCGCGTTCCAGGCCGTGGTGGCGGCGATGGGCAGCGCCGCGCCCTGCACAAAATCCAGGTGCGCCGGCAGGGCGACCAGGCTGGCGGCCGGCACGGCCACGTAGTCGGCCAGCGAACCCGGCAGGGTGATGCCGCGCATCGCCGCCACATTGCGCGGCGTCATCGCGCCATCCTGCCAGCCCGGCATGAAGTGCGGCACCACGCGGTCGCCGATCGCCAGGCCAAGGGACGCGGCGTCCACACCTTCGCCCAGGGCCGCGATTTCCCCCGCGCCATCGGCCACCGGGATCATCGGGAAAGTCGCGCCCGGGAAGGCGCCGGTCGCGACCGCCACGTCCGCGTAGTTCAGCGTCGCGGCACGCAGGCGAACCAGCACCTCGCCGTGGCCGGGCTGGGGGTCGGGCAGTTCGGCCTGGCGAAAGGCGTTCAGGGAATGGGAAGTGAGCTGGATGGCTTTCATGGTCTTTGTTTCTTGAAGGAATGAAAAAGCCAGTGTTATTTAGAATCAATCGGAGATAAACGTCGATTCGATTGATTCATTTAAAAGCTGGAGTGTTGAATGGACTTGCTGGACAGCATGAAGGTCTACGTACTCGCCGTTGAAAAAGGCAGCCTCAGCGCCGCCGCCACGGCCAGCGACATCTCCGCCACCATGGCCGGCAACCACCTGCGCACCCTCGAAAAACGCCTGGGCATGCAGCTGCTCAGCCGCACCACCCGGCGCCAGCACCTCACGCCCTTTGGCGAGGACTACTACCAGCGCTGCAAGGAAATCCTGAGGCTGGTCGCCGAAACCGACGAGCAGGCGCAGAAGCTGCAGCTCGCGCCGGCCGGCAAGCTGCGCATCACCGCACCCGTGTCCTTCGGCACCGAAGCCTTGATGCCCGCCTTGTCGGACTACCTTGAGCGTTATCCGCAGGTCAGCATCGACCTGGTGTTGAGCGACCGCGTGGCGGACTTGCTCGAAGAAGGGTTCGAGGCCGCCATCCGCGTCGGCCCCGTACCCGATTCAGCCCTCATCGCCAGGCCGCTGGCGCCTTACCGGCTGATGATCTGCGCCTCGCCCGCCTACCTGGCACGCCGCGGCACACCGGCCAGGCCCGACGAGCTGAGCCAGCATGAGTGCCTGTCTTTTTCGCCCTCCGCCGCGGCGCACTGGCGCTTGGAGGACCAGGAGCACATCTGCCGCGTGCCGGTGTCGGGCCGCCTGCAGGTCAACCAGGGGCAGGCGCTGCGGGTGGCGGCATTGCGGGGCATGGGCATCGTGCTGCAGCCGGCCATCCTGCTGGAGGACGACGTTCGCGCCGGCCGGCTGGTGCAGCTCTTTCCGCAGCATCAACTCGCCACCCGGCCCATGAGCGTGCTCTACCTGCCCGACAGGTACCGCTCGCCCAAGCTGCGCAGCTTTGTGGACTTTGTGGTCGAGCGCTTCAAGTAGGGCAGGGTTGCCCGTCTACTTGTCCCCGTCAAGAAAATAGGGCGCGTCCTGTATCGCCGCCAGCGGCAGGTAAAAGGTTTGCACCGGCACCAGCGGCAGCGGTTTCACCGACGTCGAGCTTCCGGCCGCTGCGCTTGCTGCTTCGCTACCCCCTTCCGCGGGGCGCCTGGCTTCGGCCTGCAGCGGCCGTTTACAGGCCGAGCGTATCTTTTCCAGGGCTTTTTCCGGCAGCTCCTTGCGCTCGCCAAAGCGGCTGCCGTCCATAAACAGAACGTCGTCTTTCAGCGTGGCACGCAGGTCCAGCGGCGGGCTGCCGAAGGCGGGGTCGTAGCCCACGCGCAGCGTGCTCGCATCACCGCGCCGGTACTGCACCACACGCATCCGCTTGGGCTCCCCGTTGGCATCCACCTCCGCGTCGCCGACATAAAAGTAGCGCACCTGCGCCGCCGGCAGCGGCAGCAGCTTGTAGCTTGAAGACCAACCGTTGTGGCCGTCCTTGAAGAGGCGGCGCAGGCTGGTGGGCAAGGCCTCGTCGCTGCCCGTGGCAAACGCGACCGACACGGCGCGCGAGAGGGAATGGCCATGAAAGTCAAACTCCACGCTGTCTTTCTGGCCCGGCACCGGCCGGCCAGGGACGGGGAAGACGGGAAAGACCGCACCGTTCAGCCGCACCTCTTGCAGGCGCACACCCTTGCCCTCGGCCTGCCAGCGCCCACCGGCCAGCATGTTCATCGAACCGCCCCTGAAGCCAAAACAAAAGCTGTTGTCGTCCAACAGCACCAGCTGCGCACGCGAATCGACCGAGTTCTGGCTGTATTCACCCACATAGGGCTGTTCAGCCGGGGTCAGGGCTTGCGCGGCGGCCAGCGGTAGCAAGCCAAGGGCGAAGGCGGCAAGCGTGGTGCAAAGCGGCTGGGAGGGGGAGAGGGAGAGCGGGCGCATGGGCAGTCAGTCCGGTAGGGCGAAGCCATGGAATGTATTACAGCGGGGTGTTGGATTGAAGATACAAATTGATACAAATAATGGGGGCCAAAGTAGGGCTTGGCGCGGGGGCAATTTCGAGGTTTTCGTGGGGCGGGCGGACGTGGTTTCAGGGGGAGAAATCAGTGTGACTCGACGCAGTTTTGCCCAAGCGCATGTCCCACGATCATGGGATTGCTGAAATACATTTTGAAACATATAGTACGTTTAGATAGGGTTTAACCCTCATCGGAAGCCCTTGATTAGTGCTTTCTTCTGATCCCACGGCACTCCGTACGAAAGAGAAAATGTTGTTGCGCAGCCCCAAAATCAGCCACAGAACACTGTTTGTTCTGGTCTCTTCCCTCTACGTCCTACCTGCAGTTGCACAACAGATTCGCCCCGACGCCGGGACCCTGCTGGAGCCCAACCGGCAGATTCCCACCGTTCCCGCCACCGGGGGCACTGCTCCGGTAGCCGTGCCTCAGGCGCCGGCCGCCACGGGATTCGACAGGAGCGTGCAGCTCACCCCCGCAGCCTTCCGCTTTCAGGGCAACACCGTTTTTAACGAGGCACAGCTGGCCGGCATCGTGGCCCCATTTGTGGGCAAGCAGACCGGCATGGAAGGCCTGTTCGAAGCGGCAGCCGCGGTTCGGCGGCACTACCGTGAGCATGGCTACCTGCTGACGGAAGCCTACCTGCCGGCGCAAAAATTTTCAGAGTCCGGCGGCACGGTGCTGATCCAGGTGCTGGAAGCCCGCCTGGGCAAGGCGCGGGTCGTCATGGAAGGCTCGGGCGTTTCGGAAGCACTGGCCACGCAAATCGTGCAGACACAGCTGGTACCGGGCAGCCTGATCACCGTCGACCAGCTCGAAAAACCCGTTCTGTTGCTGCGCGACCTTGCGGGCATTGAAGCCACCGCCACGGTTGAGCCGGGCGCCGCCGAGGGCGAGGCCGACATCGTCGTCAGCGTCAAGCCCGCAGGCCCGAAATTCGCCGCCGTGGTCGGGCTGGACAACATGGGAGCACGCAGCGCCGGGCGCATACGCAGCTATGTCGATGCCAGCGTCAACAACCTCACCGGCCGCGGCGACGTGCTGTCGGCGCGCGCGCAGGTCTCCGAGCGTTCCGGCTCGGAGCTCTACCGTCTCGGCTACAGCACCACCGTCGGCGGCTACGCCACCAGGCTGGGCGTCAATGCGGCCCGCGCTGAATACACACTGGGCAAGGAGTTCGCCGCTCTCGGCGCCAGCGGCCAGGTCGACGTGCTGGCCTTCTCGGTCACGCAGCCCATCATCCGCTCGCGCACAGCCAACCTCTACGCCGAACTTTCCGCCGAGCGCAAGACCCTTGCCGACCGGACCACCACGCCCGCCACCGCCAACGACAGGCGGATCCATAACGTGCGGCTGGGCATCGTGGGCAATTTCATCGACCACATGGGTTCCGACGCATTCAGCAGCTACGCGGTGAGCCTTACCCGCGGATCGCTCCGCATGGATGCGGCCACCCAGGCGCTTGACCAGAGCGTCTTCGGCCTGCGCACGGCGGGGTCCTTCAGCAAGGTCAACGTCGAGCTGCAACGCACCATGTTTGTGTCGACAGCCGGGCGTGTCAATGTCGCGGTGCAAGGGCAGTACGCCTCCAAAAACCTGACCTCCGCGGAAAAGTTCTCGCTGGGCGGTCCCACCGGCGTGCGCGGCTATCCCGTCGGCGAGGCGCTCGGAGACAACGGCGCAATCGTCACCGTCGAATACCGCCACCAGCTGCCCGACCTGGGCACCAAAATCCCGCTCTTCGGCTCCGTGTTCTACGACTGGGGCAAGGTCAGGTTCAACCGTGCAGGTTCTCCTTTCGCTACGCCGGCTACCCAGACGCTCAGCTCCGCCGGCATCGGCCTCTCGGCGGGCACGGTGGGCGACTACCTGGTCAGCAGCCACCTTGCCTGGCGCACCGGCAGCGCCGTGCCCACGATGGAGCCCGACAAAAAACCGCGGCTCTGGCTGTCCCTCCAGAAGTGGTTCTAGCCGCACAGGCCACAGCCAACCGCAGCTAGCCGCAGCCAGCCCCAGCCTCTCTTTCTCTCTTCTTTTCTTTTAGCCAGTGCACTCCTTACGTTGGAGATACCCATGACCCCCTGCCAAGCCCCGCGCGTTCGCCGTTACCGTTTTTCCGTTCGTACGGTGGTCGTCCGTCTTTCGCGAAAGCTCAGGGCAACCTACCGCATCCGCACGGGGCCCTGGCTTTCGCATTTGCTGGTGGCCGTGCTCTCAGTGACCCTGCCTTCGCTGGCCAGGGCACTGCCGCAGGGCGCCGTGCTCGAAGCCGGAGCGGCCACGGTCAGCACCCCTACCGCGTCGTCGATGGTGATCAACCAGACGACGTCCAAGGCCGTGCTGGGGTGGCAGGCCTTCAGCATCGGCCAGGGGCAGTCGGTCCAGTTCATCCAGCCCAACGCGGCTTCGGTGGCCTTGAACCGGGTGTGGGGCGGTGACGTTTCTTCCATCTACGGCAGCCTGACTTCCAACGGCCAGGTCTTCCTGCTCAACCCCGCGGGCGTGGTGTTTGCACCGGGCGCGCAAGTGAATGTGGGCGGCCTTGTAGCGTCCAGCCTGAACCTGAGCAACGCCGATTTCATGGCCGGCAAATACCAGTTCAACCAGTCCGGCGGCACCGCCGGCAGCGTCGTGAACTACGGAAATATCCAGGGCGGCTACGTGGTGCTGGCGGCTCCCAACGTTGCCAACCACGGCACCATCTCGGCGCCCGGCGGCTCCGTGGGGCTGCTGGCCGGCTCGCGCGTCAGCGTCGATCCCACGGGCGGCGGCCTGGTGAAATTTTCGGTTGACGCGGCAGCGGTCGATGCGGTGGCCTCGAACACGGGAACCATCATGGTGGACGGCGGCAAGGCCGCGGTGCTGGTTTCGTCCTTGGGCGACACCTTCTCCACCGTGATCAACCAGAGCGGCGTGATACGCGCTAACTCCATCTCCAACCAGAACGGCACCATCGTGCTGGACGGCGGAGCTTCAGGCATCGTCAAGGTCAGCGGCACGCTGGAGGCCAGGGGCGCACAGGCGGGCGAAACCGGCGGCACCGTCAAGGTGCTGGGCGAGCGCGTGGGGCTGATGGACGGAACAAGAATCGACGCCAGCGGTGACGCGGGCGGCGGCACGGTGCTGGTGGGCGGCAACTTCCAGGGCAAGGGGACGGAGCGCAATGCCAAAGTCACCTTCGTGAGTGGCGATGCCAGTATCGACGCCAGCGCCAAAACCACCGGCGACGGCGGCAAGGTTATCGTGTGGGCCGACGGCACCACGCGTTATGCGGGCAACATCAAGGCCACGGGCGGGGCGGTGAGCGGCAATGGCGGGTTTGCCGAAGTGTCGGGTAAACAGACGCTGGAGTTCACGGGCGGTGCTGATCTGAGCGCGTCGGCCGGGGACTTGGGCACGCTCTTGCTTGACCCCCTGGACATCGTCGTTGGCAACGGTGGCGCCGCCACCCCCGCGACCATAGCATTTACAGACAATCCCGGCGCCACCACAAACATCAAGGCCTCAAACCTGGCGGGGCTGAATGCCGCCATTCTCTTGCAGGCAACGAATGACATTACCGTCAACACCGCCGTTACCCTGACCAACCAGAACTTTGTTGCCCAGGCGGGCAATAACGTCAACGTCAACGCGGCGATTTCCACCGGTACCGGCATTATTTCGCTTGAGGCCGGCAAGATCGCCAGCGGCTCACCCAACGCTGCAGGCAAGGTGACGGTCAATGCTGCATTGAGCGGCAACTACGTCTCGATTTCGACCGACTCCGCCTCCGCTGTCAATGTGGTGGCAGCCCCCGTGACGGCTTTGAACGACATCAACCTCTTCGCCAACACCAGCCTGGCCGCCGGAGCAAACCTCACTGCAGCGAACCTGAACATCAACACGGGTTCGAGCAAGACCGTCACATTGGCCTCCTCCAACGTCATCGGGAATACGACCAACGTCGTCATCGACGCGAACAGCAACTTCGCGATGGGCGCGTTCAGCGACACCGTCGGCACCGTCACCGTCACGAACGGCAACATCACCGGTGCCGGCGGCGTGCTGACCGGCACCAGCTTTGCCGTTGAAAGCGGCAGCATCAGCGCCATCCTTGCCGGTACGGGCGGCCTGACCAAGACGAGCACCGGCACCGTGACGCTGTCCGGCGCCAACACCTATACCGGCGCGACGCTGGTTTCCAACGGCACGCTTGCAGCGAACAACAACAACGCATTGGGAAGCGCCGCGGCCGGCACGACTGTCAGTTCCGGCGCAACCCTGAGTCTGGGGAACATGACCAGCGCGGAAGCGCTTGACATCACCGGCACGGGCTACACGGGCCAGGGCGCAATCCGCATCGCGGGAGTGGACACGGCAACATTGACCGGGGCGATCAACCTGAGTGGCGCCTCCACCATCACCAACGCATCCCTCGGATCGCTCACGCTAGCCGGCAACATCACCGGCACCAACAACCTCACCTTCAACGACACTGGCGTCACCACCACGGTCAGCGGGGTGATCGGCACGGGGACGGGTGGGGTCACCAAGTTGGGCTCGAGCACGCTTATCTTTTCCGGTGCCAATACCTATACCGGCGTGACCAACGTCAACGCCGGCGTCCTGAGCGTGGCGGGGGGCCTTGCGATTCATGACGCCGGCAGCGTGGTTCTGAACGGCCCTGGTGTGCTCAATCTGGTGAACAGCGAAACAATCGGCTCACTCGCGGGCTCGCTCTCCAGCGTCGTCGTGTTGAATGCAAACACCCTGACGACGGGTGGCAACAACACGTCGACCACCCACTCCGGCATCATCACGGGTGGCGGCGGTGTGATCAAGCAAGGTGGCGGCACCTTCACCCTCACGAGCGCTTCAAGCTACAACGGCGGCACCACCATCAGCAACGGCCAGCTCACGCTAAGCAATGCCACGGCCGCCGGCACGGGTGCCATCGCGGTCGGCGGGAACACCCTGAACATCGCCAACGTCGCGGTTGCCAACAATGTGAGCGTGGGTAACGGCACGGTCCGGGGCACCGGCGCAAGCGCGGCCCTGAACGGCAACCTGACCCTGACCCTCGCCGGCGCAGGCACGGTTGATGCCGCGCTGGCTGGCGACGCCCTGACGGTCAATGGTGTCGCGGCTGGCGTAGGAAGTCTCACCAAGACAGGGGCCGGAACGGTGACCCTCGCCGGAACCAATACCTACACCGGCGCGACCAACGTCAACGGCGGCACGCTGCGGGCCAGCAACACGCAAGCCTCGACCGCCTACACAGTCAATACGGGAAGCACGCTGGCTCTCGGCGCCAGCGATGTGCTGGCGAACACAGCCACCATTGCCGTCAATGGCGGCACGTTTGCCATCGACGGTTTCAGCGACCAGGTTGCCAATGTCACGCTCACCAGCGGCGCTATCACCGGCGTTGGCGGTACGCTCACCGGTAGCAGCTACACGGTTGAATCTGGCACGGTCAGTGCGATCCTTGCGGGTGCCGGCGCATTGACTAAAAACACCTCCGGTACTGTCGCGCTGTCGGGCGCCAACACCTACACGGGTGCTACCAACATCAACGCCGGTGTCTTGAACATCCAGCACGCCACCGCTCTTGGCACCACGGGCGGCGCCACCACCATTGCTTCCGGCGCCGCGCTGCAGCTGCAGGGCGGCATCACGGTAGATGAGGCCATCACAGCCACTGGCACCGGCATCAGCAACACAGGCGCTATCCGCAACGTCGCCGGCGCCAACACCTTGACGGGCGCGATCACCTTGGCGGGAGCGAGCAGCATCAATTCGGATTCCAGCACGTTGAGCATTAACGGCGGCATCACGGGAACCAACACCGCGCTGACTCTAGGTGGCAACGCCAATATCCAGATTGGGTCGGCTATTACGACGGGTACAGGCACCGTTACCAAGGTCGACGCCGGGAACGTGACGCTCTCGGGTGCCAACACCTACACCGGTGCGACCACCATCAACAGCGGCACGCTTCAGTTGAATGGCGGTAACGCCATCAATAACGCGGGCGCTGTCGTCGTGAACGCCGGAACGCTACAACTGAATAACAGTGAAGTCATTGGCTCGCTGGCCGGCGCTGGCGGCACGGTGACCTTGGCCGCAAGCACCCTCACCACCGGCGGCGACAACAGCTCGACCACGTTCTCGGGCGCCATCTCTGGCCCTGGTAGCTTGATCAAGCAGGGCACGGGCAATCAAACCCTGGCTGGTGCATCCAATTACAGCGGCGGCACCACCATCAGCAACGGCCAGCTCACGCTGGGCAATGCCACGGCCGCCGGCACGGGTGCTATCGCAGTCGGCGCGAACACCCTGACCGTGGACGGCGTGACGGTGGCCAATAGCGCCAGCGTCAACGGCGGCACGATTCGCGCCACGAACGGCATCATGACCGGCGCGGTCAACCTGATCGGCGACGCGACGCTGGCCACCACCGCGGGCGGCAACTCGCTGGTCATGTCCGGCGTTATCAGCGGCAGCGGCAATGTGACCAAGACGGGTGCGGGCGCCACGGCACTCACGGGTAGCAACACCTACACCGGCACCACAACGGTCAGCGCGGGCACGCTGAGCGTGGCCGGGAATGCCCTGGCTGACAATGCCGCGACGACGGTCGCCGCGGGCGCGACGCTGGCACTGACGGGCGCCGAGACGGTGGGCTCATTGGCCGGCGCCGGCGCGGTGACCCTGGGTGCCAACACCCTCACCACCGGCGGTGACAACACCTCCACCACCTACTCCGGCGTTGCCTCCGGCACCGGCGGCCTCACCAAACTCGGCACGGGCACCATGACCCTGTCGGGTGCCAACACCTTCACGGGCGCGACGGCGGTCAGCGCCGGCACGCTCAGCGTGAACGGCTCGTCGCTGTCGGACACGGCGGCCACCACAGTGGCTGCTGGCGCGACGCTGAGCCTCGCGGGCAGCGAGACGGTGGGCTCGATCGCGGGTGCGGGTAACGTCGTTCTCGGCGGTGCGCTGACTGCGGGCGGCGACAACACCTCGACGACGCTGTCAGGCATCGTCTCAGGCGCAGGCGCCTTGAACAAGGTTGGAACGGGCGCTCTCACGCTCACAGCCAACAACACCAACAGCGGTGCCGTCAACGTCAACGCCGGCAGCCTGGTCATCAGCGGCCCAGCCGCCGGCGTCGGCAGCGGCGCGATCACCATGACCGGCTCGCTGCTCGTGAACGATGGTGCGGTGGTGAGCAACAACATTTCCGCAGCGGGCGGCAGCACCTTGGGCAACACCTCGGGGACGGGCCGGATCAACGGCAACGTGGCCTTGACCGGCAACGCCACACTATCCGGCACCGGCACCGGCCTGGACGTCTACGGCAGGATCAGCGGGGCCAACCAGGTGACGACGGCGGGCAACGTCATGGTCGCCAACGCCAACACCTACAGCGGCGGTACCACCATCGGTGCCGGCAGCGTCTTCACCGTCTGGAATCACACAGGCGCGGGCACTGGCGCGATCGATGTCGGATCCAACACGCTGGTGCTCATTGGCGGCACCAACATGGCCAACAGCGTCAGCGTCAACGGCGGCACCATCCGCGGCACGACCGCCGCCATGACCGGCGCGGTCAACCTGATCGGCGACGCCACGCTGGCGACTACCGCGGGCGGCGACACGCTGGTCATGTCCGGCGCCGTCAGCGGCAGCGGCAACGTGACCAAGACGGGCGCGGGCACCACAACACTCTCGGGTAACAACAGCTACACCGGCACCACAACGGTCAGCGCGGGCACGCTGAGCGTGGCCGGGAATGCCCTGGCTAACAATGCCGCGACGACGGTTGCCGCAGGCGCGACGCTGGCACTGACGGGCGCCGAGACGGTGGGCTCATTGGCCGGCGCCGGCGCGGTGACCCTGGGCGCGAATACCCTCACCACTGGTGGCGACAACACCTCCACCATCTTCTCCGGTGTTGCTTCGGGAACCGGTGGGCTGACCAAAACCGGCACGGGCACGCTGAACCTGTCCGGCAACAGCTCGTATACCGGCAGCACCACCGTGAATGCCGGCACACTCCAGGTCACCGGCACCAACGCGTCCTCGGCCGTCACCGTCAACAACACCGGCACACTGCGCCTCGGCGCGGCTAATGTCCTCGCCAACACGGCCGGCGTGACGATTGCCACCGGCGGCACGATGGACCTGAACGGCTTCAGCGACACCGTCCTCACCGCGGGCATCAACGGCACGTTGACGGGAACCGGTACGCTGCAGGCCACTACCTACAACATGAACGGCGGCACCGTGGCCCTGGGCTCCGCCCTTGGCACCGGCACGCTGAACAGCACGCTGGCGTCCACCTTGAACGGCACCGCCGCCGTGACAACCGTCAACGTCAATTCCGGCACGCTGACGCTGGGCAACACGGCCAACCGGCTCACAGGCGCCGGAGCCGCCATCACGATTGCCGGCGGCGCCACGCTGAACACCGGCACGGCATCGCAGAACCTGGGCGGCGGTACTGCTGTGGTCGTGAACAACGGCGCACTGGTCACCACGGCCGCCATCGGCGCGACGTCCGTGGCAGGCACGGGCACCGCCAGCCTGGGCGGTGGCGTCTTCACCACCGGCGCACAGACATACGGCGCGGTCACGCTGACCAACGACGCCGTCCTGGCCGGCAGCAATGTCACCGTCAACGGCACCGTTAGCGGCGCCAACAATCTTGTCGTCAACAGCACCGGGGCCACGGCCTTCAATGGCGCGGTCAACATTGCTTCATTGGTGACGGACGCCGGCGGCACGACAAGCCTGGGCAATGTGACGACCACCGGGCAACAGAATTACGGCGACAACGTCACCCTGAACGGCAGCTACGCCACCACCAACAGCCTCTTCATCGTTGGCGGCACCACCACCCTGGCGGGGACCTCATCGGTCAGCACCGGCTCAGGGGCCGTCAACTTTGGCTCCACCGTGGCCGGCACGGGCGGCACCGAGTCTTTGACCACCACCAACACCGGGCCCCTCAGCTTTGGCGGCGCCATCAGCAACCTCAACAACCTGACCATTGTCGGCGGCCCCACGGCCGTGTCGCTGCCCACCACCACATTGAATGGAACGCTTGACGTCACCACTTCCGGCGCCCTGACGCAGACTGGCGCGCTCACGGCCGCGGTGGTACGCGGCGTGTCGACCGGGCAGTTCAATCTGAACAACGCGGCCAATGCCATCGGTTCGCTCGGCCCGATTTCCGGATCCAGCGTGCTGGTGACCGACAGCGCTTCCGGGTTGTCCCTGGCTGGCCCCGTGACCGCAACTTCGGGCACTGTGGGCATTCAGACCAGCGGCGGCACCCTGGCCATCGGCGCCAACGCCGTGCAAGGCGCCACCGGCGTCTCGCTGACCGCCCTGGGCGCAAACGGCGACATCACTTCCGCCGCGGGCGGCACGGTAACGGCAACGCTCGGCAACGTGGCCATGAGCGCTGGCCAAAACATCACCCTGGGCGCAACCGTCAGCGCCAACGGGGCGGGTGGCACGGTAGCACTCGGCATTGGTGGCTCAACCGCCGGCGCGTTTACTACAACGGCCGCCATTGCGTCCACCGCAGGCACCACCATCAGCGGTGGCAGCAACGCCGACAGCTTCGACTTCAGCAGTGCGCCGGCTTTCAACGCAACCGTTTCCGGCGGCGCGGGCACCAACACGCTCACCGGCCGCAACACCGCTGCGTCCTACACCCTGACGGGCGCAAACGCCGGCAATGGCGACGGGCTTACCTTTACCGGCATCAACACCTTGACCGGCGGCTCGGCCAATGACACCTTCACCCTTGCAGCCTCGGTGCCCACTTTCAACGGCACCATTGCAGGCGGCGGCGGCACCAACACACTGGCCACCACCGACGGCACCAACGCCTGGGCCGTCACGGGCGCCGATACGGGTACGCTCAATACGAGCACCGGCTTCAGCGCCATCAGCAACCTCTCGGGCGGCACAGGCGCCGACACCTTCACCTTTGCCGATGCGGGCTCTGTTGCCGGAACGGTTGCAGGCGGCGCAACGGCCTCGGTGGACACGGTTGACCTGAGCGCGAAAACAGGGCTTGTGGCCATCAACACGCAAACCGGCGTGGCCACGGGCTCTGCAGGCACCAGCGGCATTGAAGCCTTCATAGGCAACGGCGCCAACACCACCCTCACCAGTGCGGCCTTCAGCCTCACCGGCGCCAACAGCGGCACGGCCGACGCAGGCATTGCCTACAGCGGCGTTGCCAACCTGCAAGGGGCGGCTGTGGCCAACACCATCGCCGGCAACGGCGGCAGCGTCACCGGCACCATCACAGACGGCGGCGCGGGCACAACCCTCTCCGGCGTCATCACCAGTACAGGCGCGCAAACCTTCAACGGCCCTGTCACCCTGGGTGCGGCCACCACGCTTGCCGCAGGCAGCATCAACCTCACCGGCACGGTGGGCGGTGCGCAGGCCTTGACCCTCAACAGCAGCGGCGCCACCACGCTGGGCGGCACGGTCAACGTGGCCTCCTTGGCGACAAATGCGGCAGGTACCACCTCCATCGGGGCAAACGYCACCACCACCGGCGCCCAGAGTTACGGCGACCCCGTCACCCTGACAGCCAACGCCGTATTGGCCAGTACCGGCGGCGGCGCCATCGGCTTTGCCAGCACTGTCAACGGCGCGCAGACATTGACGGTGAACACCACGGGTGCCACCAGCTTTGGCGGCACTGTTGGGGCAACGACCGCGCTGACCTCGCTGACCACCAACGCCGGCGGCACCACCAGCCTGGGCGGCAACGTTAAAACCACCGGCGCGCAAAGCTACGGCGACAACGTGACCGTGTCACCCGGCGTCACCGTCACCAGCACCGGCGGGGGCAACATCAGCTTCCTGGGCACCCTGACAGGAGGCGTCACCATCGCCACCACCGGCACCATCGTCCAGCCGCCGCCACCGCCAGTGGTACCCGCGACCGCTTCGGGTGCGGGCAGCCTTGCCGGCTCCGATGCTTCCCGGCTGAGCAGCGTCATCGCCGCGGCAGAAGGTGACCTGGCCAATGGCGGCAGCCGTGAAGAAAAGTCACTGCCGGCCGGCAATGCACTGCTTCGCTCCCTGGCCGACTTGCAGAAGATGAAGGCGCCGCTGGACTTTGGCGCCGGCACGATTCTCCGCTCCACGTGTTCATTGGATCAAGGCGGCTGCCAGTAAGCAGATTTCAGGCACGGGGATAAGCGAGCCTGCCGGCTCGCGCGCCCGGGTGCAAGCCCGGGCGCCTGTCTCAGGCCCTCAGGTCTTCAGGCCTTCACGCGCCGGAACAGCTCGGGGTAGTCCAGCACGAGGCCGTCTTTGTCCACCGGCAGTTCGGCCTTGAAGCCGGTTCCATCGAGGTTCTCAAAAAGGTAGAGCCTGTCGCGCACGCGCGTGTAGGCCTGTGGCTGCGGCTTGACCGTCAATTCCGTCCCCAGCACCCAGGCCATGCGAAAGCTGCGCCGCTCCCCCACGGCCAGGGGCTCGCGAAGTATCGGAAAGCTGTTGGTAAACGGCGTGGGCCAGATGTCGATGTCCAGGCATCCGTCCAGATCGGCCAGCGGCCGGCCCTCGCCATCCTGCCAATGACCCTTGCCGTCGGTGCGCAGGCTCAGCAGCCGGTTGGCGCCGGCTTTGGCCAGGAAGAAGTCGGCGCTGCGAAGCTGCCAGGCCTCGTCCCAGTAGAGCCTGTAGGCCAGGCGGAAGGGCTCGTCATCTTCATCGACCGCCAGCACCACGCTGTCGGCCTGGCCCTGCGCCAGCAGCAAGTGCTCCAGCCCCAGGCCTGGCGAAGCGGGGTTCCATGTGGGCTGCCAGCAGATCGTTCGAAAAGAAGAAGAGGAAGCATCGTGCACCATGGGCGTGACCCTTTCGAAGGGCAACCATTGTGCGCCGGGCCGGCGCTTGGCTGCCAGTGCCCGCCGCTTGAGACTTGTCTACAAACGTAAGCCGCGCAAACGCTGGTGCGCCGCGTCTTCCAGATCCAGCGGTTGCTGCTGCTTGGCCTTCAAATAGTGGTTGGTGAACACGTCGAGATAAGCCTCCAGCGTCTCGGCCACATGGACCTCCCCGGCCAGCGCCAGGCACAGGGCGGCGACTTCCGAGGTGCAGAAATGCTCGTCACGCTGCGAGCGCCTTAACTTGTAGCGCGAGAGCTGCTCGCTCTGCAAACTCAGCACCGGCAGCTTGTCGAGGTAAGGGCTTTTGCGAAACATTTTTCGCGCCTCGGGCCAGGTCGCGTCCAGCAGCACAAACAGCGGGCGCTTGGCTTGTTGCTTGCCATCGCTTGGGTCGGAGGGCGGCAAGACCTCGGTCACCACCCGCTCCGCCGCCACAAACTCGCCGGGAAAAACCAGATAAGGCTGCCACTGCGGGTCCGCCAGCAAGGCAAGCAGGCCGGGGTCCACCACGGTGCGCGCCCACTCAAACGCAAAGGTATCGGGGACCACATCGGCAATCAGCCAGCCCGTGTTGCTGGGCTTGAGCGCCTCGATGTCCGCCATCACCAGGCACACACCGGCACGAACACCCGGCACGGCCGGCCGCAAGGCGCACATGCAATGGCTGGGAATCAGCCGGCAGGCGGCACAGCGCTCATTGCGCGGCCCGCCGCGGGCTAAAAAAGGTTTGGAGGCGCGCGCCAGGCGGGCGGTGCGCAGGCGGGAGACGGCGTGGGGCATGGAAAACTAGATTCTTGAAAAGGTCGTAGCATAGACTTGATCCAAGACTTCTCAATATGACTGCGGGGTCGTTTCTCCTAAGCGTAAGAAGAAACTTCGATGTCGTTCCTTGCCGCGCGGTAATGGAAACCATGCGAAAGAGGCGGTGGAGTGATCTACTGATGATATGAAATCTATCAGGTTCCCCATGAAGTAAGACGGAGCAACTCCTTCGATGCCGTATGAATGCCAAACTGGACCGGACGCTGAGCTGCTTACCAGTTCACCCTCTGGCCAATAACGAATAAACGAGTTCCTTCCGGCTGAAACGCAGTTTATGGGTCTTCCGGTGATCTGGTATGCCCGACCGACCGCTGCCAAGCAAGATTTTTGGATGGCATCTGTACCTTCAAAGATAAAGAGTCCGGTCCAAATTGAATCTCGGTGGGTTAAGTTGTGACACATGCATTCAATTCGAGAAAGCTTTTCCGCGGCTTGCACCATTTCGGTCTCGGTTCTTAATTCGGTTTTGACTTCGATAACTGCAAGCACTGCATCTGGCGTGACAACCAATAGGTCGCCGTCTCTAAAGAGAGTGGGTTTGTTCGAATCAATCACAAGAATGTCGATTTGAGAAGAGCTTGCCGTTGGCGTTACTATGAACCCGCGACCTATCGTCACTGATTGGGGCAAGTGCCTTCGCAATACGCTTCGAAGGGCAACTTCTTTGGATTCGCCGTCGGTGGGCCAGTGACGAACTAAATTTCGAATGCGATCCTTAACGGAATACAGTTCGTTCGTCACGGATTGGTGAAATTCTCGAAGATTTGGTGCCGCTGCTATTTGGCTTGTTCTCATGACATCTCCAGGCTCATCTCAATCTCTGCGATCTGCGATCTGCGCGACCGTAAATAATTCATCAGCCATCACTCAAGCTCATTCAGCAAGTGCATCGCTGCCTGAGGGAAGAGGCCGAGAGCCGTGATTTGCTGCTGGGCCATCGCGATCTCATTAGTAAAGAATATGACCACCAGATCTTGTAGAGCACGTGTACAGCAAACGTAAAAGAGACGCCGAGTCCTTTCGACTGCTGTTTCCTTACCCTCAAGCTTGTTCGTCTCGTCCCTTTTTGATAACGGTTTTATGCCCAAGTACTTATCGTAGGAAAACTGGACATGGGTTCCTTCGTCATCGTCCAGAATCACAAGAACCCGTTCGAATTCCGCTCCCTTGATGCCTTGCTGGGTCGAAAATGGAGACTCCTCAGTTATGTAGTTGTAGTAACTCCAGAACTGTGCTGCCGGGCAGGCGAAAAATGCATCCATTGCTGCCACCTCCTTCGCTAGCCTTTCACCCTCGTCGTCGTCGTCCTCTTCCTCATCTTCCTCCTCCTCTATGGTTCCATCGGGATCGTGCCCTTGTGGTTCGACTGGCGCTGGTAGATCCAAATATGAAAGTAGTCTTGGATCTAGGTCGATCGCTCCCGAATCATGAAGATGACGAAGGACCTCGGCAACAGTTGATGCTGATCCCGGCGTCATCATTTGTTGAAGATCTTCCGTAAATTGACGCAGCTTTATGAGTTGCTCCGCTACGTCAATTCCTTTCAATTTTTCACGAGCTAATAGCGAAGATTGACTCCTAAGAATCTGCATTACATCGAACTCTTTGCCTTTCATGCTGGCATCCACCAATGGCAGAACAAAGCTTTTGAATGGCCGGAGTGGCCAGGCGGTTCCATCTAGAAAACCATTCTTGAATTTGTTCGGGGCTTTGTCATTCAGCGCCGCATACAAATCAGCGAATCCCAGTCGCTTAGCAGCCATTCGGTGAACAATGACAAGGAGCTTCACGCCTTCGGCATCCGTATCAGCAGCCCATACGGGATCGTTGCTCTTCGCTGAGAACCAGCCACGCACCTGTGCAACTCGCTGGTCCCGTTTCTCGTCGATGGGAAGTATGAAAATGTGAGCGCTTCCTGGAGCACTAACTAAAGCATCCTCCGGTCCAGTCATTCTGCCGCGCGTTTGAACTAGACCATCTCCGTCGCGACGGATTGCATTTGCCACGCGGAGAACAGTGGCAGGACAACGGAAATTCTCCGGCTTAGTGATATTCGCCCAATGCGGACCCGGTGAAATTGCGCCAATCCCTGTGGGGTAGATGCGCTGCATCGGGTCGCCAAAGAACCCGATACAAAACTGAGCTCCCATCTGTTCGTCTATTGCTTTGAGAGCAGTTACGACATTTTCCATCGTGTCCTGGCTCTCATCAACAAAGAGAAACGGGTACTGTTGGGCAACAAGTGTTCGCATCAATGGGCGCTCAGCAATAAACTGCGGCACCATTTTGATGATGTCGTCGTGCCCGAGAATTCCTTTTACGTAGTTGCTACCGGTTCCATAAGTGAACGAGCGAACTCGACCTATCCGATCGCGCTGCTGTTCATACCGAGCAATGTCACTCTGATTCTTGTCCCGCGTCCGTTGTTGCACCCGAGGTCCAAAATTTGTCGCTGTATTCCTTAGCTCTTCAAGTTTTTCGTCAATTCGATTTGTGACCCATTCATGAATGTCAGATTGAAATGAGCGAATTAATGACCAAAGAAAGCTATGGATGGTGGAAACCTGGACAAGGGGGTTGTTTCCCACGTCCGCCCAAATCTCTCCGGCTGCTACCAACGTATAGGTAATACAAGCAACCTTTTGTCGACGTAGCTTTAGCTTCTCCCCATGCTTATTGAGAATCTCCGTCAGTCCTTTGATCAGGGATGTGGTCTTTCCAGAGCCTGCTCCCGCAATCATTAGAAAGCTGCGCGGAGGCGACGCGTTTATGCAATCGTAAAGCGTCTGATCCGCCGCAGTGTCTTTCTGCTGTGCGCGGCTAGTCATTTCACCGCCTGAGTAGGTGCCACCAGATCACCAGCAGCAGCAGCGGCCGCCGGCTCAGTCGCGTCCGGTAGAGGCACAGGCAACTCGAGGTTTACCACGCTATTAAGCCAGTGCAACCCTTCCTTTATGTAGAGAGGCACATTCCAATTTGCTGGGGGTTCAGTCAGAACACCTAAGGCAAATTTCGTTTTATCAAACGATTTTCCGTTAACTCGTTTGTGAAGAGCAGATGCCAGTGCATCGGGCGTGGCGAAAGCTCCTCGAAGCTTCAGACCGACGTGGCGTTGAGCTTCATCCTGGCTCCACTTCGCATTTTCAAGACCGAATGCTTCTTCGAGAGTGCGCCCGCATAGATCGGTTGTCGAGCCATTCCATGTCACGGCCGTTGGAACTTGATAGGTCACGCGAACCTTGAATCCGTTACCGCCTTCCGCCATATGCAGTTTGTCGGTAGCTGTTGCGAGCAGCAACTCTGCTACCGTCTGCTTCCTGGGTAGCCATTGGATCAACGTTTGATTTGAGGTAAGTGCGTCGGGCACAGATGGCAAGCATGCCGTGCCGGCTTTCTTCACAGGAGGATTGCCAGCTTCGACATCTGGAACTTCGAACTCGGTGCTTTCGTTCTCATCCTCCTCCGCACCAGCGGCCAGTCTCACACTGTCCAAGTCAGTTATCACCAGCGCTACGAGACCAAGAAATTCAATCAACGACTTAAAACGGTGGCCAAAGGCGCCACCTACCTCAAGAATAGAAAGACAAGCGGACCGTAGGGATACCGCCTCCTTCTCAAGCATGACCGGCAGCAGTAAGCGTTCGACATTGCCCTCCACGAGGATGACGGCATCCGCAAAGAAAAGATCGCAGTGAGTTAATTTCAGATACCGTTGCAGAAAATCGCGATCATTGGGCGTTTGACTATAAAACGCCGAGAGGTTTAGGACCTCAGTTGTTTGTTCTCCTGCAATATTTTTTCGCCTGAAATAACGGATGGGTTGAAACCCTCGTTCGTAAAGGATGTGAGGCGAGTGAGTCGTTACAACGGTTTGGCTATGAAACGCACCGCCAGCTCCCGACTCGTTCTTAATCAAGTCGAGAACATTGCGAATGAAAACTTGTTGTAGCTGAGCGTGAAGATGAGCTTCTGGTTCTTCTATGAATATTAGGTGTAGTGGAGCACGTTGTTCCTTGTCTGCGACCCATCTTCCATGAAGGTCAAGTATCTCCACCACCATGTAGATCAAATTCTTAAAGCCAAGACCGTTGTAGGTATCGGGAAGTCTTAAGGCCTCTGCACCATCGCCTAGAACGTAGTGCACGCGAGCGTCCTGACTACTCATGATCGTGGCTGGATTGAGTGCTGATTTGATTTCTAGCTGCGGATTGTGGAGCCCAGGATAGCCAAGCTTCGAGAGGCGGCCGAGGGTATCCTTGAAGACGTCGGCAAGATGATCATTCAGTCCGGCCTCCGAGTCGAAGAGTGCCCTAAGCGCACTGTGATCTTCCTGCCGCTGATTGAGATTTCTCTTATAGAACTTGCTTAGTCTTTTGGAGAGATCTTCCGCTCGCCCGGCACTCGCACCTGCGACCGGATCTGCTAGATGTCGTTGAGCTCCCAAGTTGTCAACCTTGAGAAGGGATTTCAGAATCGCGGCGCCGCCTGGTTCTTTCCCAATTAACTGGGGCTCATATCCGTCGCGTGGCTTGTGTTTGTCATCGAATTGAGCACGATCAAGGATGTAATACTTAAATTCGAACTCACTTAAAAGTTCATTTTTTAGGTAGTCGGTGAGGCTTTTTGGCCATGGCACGTATTTTTCGTTATCTCGCTTTTCTAGAGCGGCGGCCATCCGCTGAGCTTCTGTTCGAGTGGTGCGGAACTTTCCTATTAGTTCTGCAGGATTGCGTGGCGCAAGCTCTATCCGCATGCCGACTTGTGTTCCTGCCCATGCCGTGCTCGGCAGAAGCGGCAGTACGAGGTATAGGTCGGTTGGCGTTACTTCGAACCACAAGTCCAAGCTGATTGACGGTAATGGAGGCTGCTTTACACCGCCGTCAAGATTCCCGATATCGTCCAAAGTTTTCCAACACACCGAACTGAAATCGTATAGGGAGAATTTTTCCTTCAAACCGGATGCAAATGCATATAGGGCCTGTGTGGCTGATGTCTTACCACTATTGTTTGATCCAACAAAAATGGAAATATCGGGGGCGAGTTCGATATGAACATCTTGCAGGCGTCGATAGTTTTTTATTCTGTAAGAGTGGAGATACATGCTTCTCGTCCCTGGTAGTTCATCTGTGCGCGATTTGTTGACTCGTGATTTGCTCTGCACACGGCGCGGTCATCTACTAACACTTTGTGACAACCATCATGGACCCGAACTCGCGCCATAGCTAGGGTGCTTCTGCGGTCAGACCAACCAGAACACCCTGGTTTGGCTGGGTATCGCATGTGAATATTCACCAAAGCGTCATTGGGGTGCGATTTCTCCGCTTTCCCCCTCCTCCCTTGTCCTACGCGGCCGCCCCGTGCGCCAGGCTTAGCGTGTCCTTTTAAGGAGAGACACCATGAGCCAACAACAGCAGGATTTCAAAACCTTTATGAAAGAGCGGCAGCAGGTCGCGGCCGCTTATGTGAGCGGCGACGCGGGTCCGCTGGGGCGCATCGTGGCGCAGCAGTCACCGGCCAGTTTTATGAGCCCGGGCGGCGGTGTCGTGAAGGGCACCCAAGCCGTGTGGTCGCGTTATGAAAAAGATGCCGGCCGGTTTGAGCCGGGCAGCACGACCGAACTGGAAATCATCGACATGGCGGCGGGCGACACCGTCGCCTACTGGACGGGTATCCAACAGGCGCAGGCGCGCATGAAGGGCCAGGCCGAAGCCGTGGCGAACAAGCTGCGGGTGACCGAAGTGTTCAGGCGGGAAGGGGATTCATGGAAGCTGGTGCATCGGCATGCCGACCCCTTGACTGACGCCAAAGCGCCGCACTAGCGCCGGTAGCTTTCTCCACGCCGGGCAGGGAACCTCAAGCCGCTCATCCCTTGTCCTACGCGGCGCGTTGCGCGCCGGTCTTACTTTGGCCTTTTGACAAGGAGCAGCAAGATGGCCACTACTACCTCTCACAAAGCACAGCAGGAGTTCAAGACCTTCATGAAAGAGCGGCAGCAGACCGCGGCCGCGTATGTGAGCGGCAATGCCGGGCCGCTGGCGCATATCGTCGCGCTGGAATCCCCGGCCACCTTTATGGGCCCGGGCGGCGGCATGGTGAAGGGGACGCAGGAGGTCTGGGCGCGTTATGAACGCGATGCGCTGATCTTCGAGCCCATAGGCACGACGCAGCTTGAAGTCGTCGAGATGGCGGCGGGCGACAGCGTGGCTTACTGGACGGGTTACCAGAAGGCGGTGGCACGCATGAAGGGCCGCAGCGATGCCGTGGCCATGACCTTGCGGGTGACGGAGGTGTTTCGGCGAGAGCGGGATGCGTGGAAGCTGGTGCACCGCCACGCCGACCCGCTGGCTGAAGCCAAGATGTAAAAATGTAGCCCCCACGCTTCCCCACTTCGTGTGGCCTTCGGCCTCTGTCCCTGCCCCTTTCATCACATAAGGGGCCGCTGCGCCTGAGGCCCGGCAAAGCCGGTTCCTCGGCCCTTGCTGGTAAAGACGGAACGCCGCATTGCGCGGTTTCGCCGTTGCGGTACCAGCCCTTGGCCATGCCCGGATAAGTCGCAACAAAGGAGCCGCAATGCCGATCCTTCCGGGCATTAGTTCCCCCTTTTTTCTGGCTTCTTCCCATCCAATCGAAGGATGGCTGCGCGTAAACCTTGTCCCAAAATGAAACGGCTTCAAGGTTGACCCACATCAAGGAGGAAGACATGCTGATATTCACGAACAGGGAGGTTGATGACAGCAAACGGGATGAAGCCGCGTTCGGCCGCGCATTCAAACCGTTTGACACCCGGCTGGGCCTCGCAACGGTGGAAAAAAAGGGTGGTTCGAAATGGCAGTTGACGAACATCGATGCGGACGTCAGCAACCAGGATGCGCGCGACGTGCTGGGGCCTTTGTTCAACGGGCGAAAGCCGGTGCTTGTCTACATCCACGGCAACAACAACTCGCCGGCCAAGTGTTTTGAGCGCTGCGACCGGCTGCGTGCGCTATACAGCGTGGAGGTGGTGGGCTTCTCCTGGGCATCGGAAGGGTTCACGCCCGAAGGCCCCTCACTGCCGGGCGTGCCCGTGCCGGATACCGACGACGAGGACGACCTCAAGGGCATCAAGGGCGGCAATGACGGCAACACGGAGAAAGCCGGCATCCAGGGGAAGATCCGCCGCTACCACCAGGCCAAAACCAATGCGCAACATTCGGCGCAGGCCCTGGCCAGGTTTCTGCGCATGGTAGCCGCCGCCAGGCTGATCGCCAACCAGCCTTTCACGCTGGCCGCGCACAGCCTTGGCGTCCACTTTCTCCAGAACTCACTGGACGTCAGCGGCGCGTCGGAGTCGCTTGCCACGGCGCACAACGTCGCGCTGCTCGCGGCCTGCGCCCGCGCCGCGGGCCACGCGGACTGGCTCGCCAAAATCCGCCCCAAAGGCCAGGTGTTTGTGACCTACAACAAGGGCGACACGGTGCTCTTCGCGGCGAACGTCGCGGACGGGGCGCAAATCAAGCTGGGCGGCGACCTGACCGAGTTTTCACAAATCCCCGGTGTGCGCTACATCTCTTTTACGGGCGGCCAGGTGGGCGCCTGGGGACATCGCTATTTCCTGCGCGACAACATGCCGGACAAAGCCCTGAAGATCTTCACGCGGATGTTCAGTTCGGAGAGGGACATCCAGGACGGCGAAATCCCGCGCAAGATTTACCCGGTGGGCTGCGACGCTGACGGGCGCATTTGCTATATGGCCGGCCCGGCTGTTGAAGACCGCTGAGCGTTGCCTCTTCTTGCGCTGGGGCGGGATGGGGCTGCCGGCGTCGTCCGGCATCGCCTAGTTCCTGGCCGACACCAGCCGGTAGGCGACGAGCAGCACGAGGGCGCCCAGCACGCCGGCGATAAAACCCGCAGTCTCGCCGTTGCGGTACCAGCCCATGGCCATGCCCAGATAAGTTGCGACAAAGGAGCCGGCGATGCCGATCAGCGCGGTGATGATGAAGCCGCCGGGGTCGCAGCCGGGCATCAGGAACTTGGCGACCAAGCCGATGATGAAGCCGATAAGAATGGTCCAGAGGATGGTGGTCATGCGCTTCTCCTGGTGGGTGGGTGGGTGGCAGGCGGGTTGCCTGCTTGCCAGCGTGGCGGGGCCGGGAGGTGCGGCTTATCGGCGGGGAATCCGCGGGGATGTAGGAGAAGGACTTTGCTCCTTCCTCCGCTGGGGGAAGGTTGGGATGGGGGCTGGCGGCGCTTGAAGTTGCACCGRGGCTGATCAAMGGCCGCTGGCCCCCACCCCACCCTCCCCCAGCGC
>NZ_JBFUBU010000045.1:0-40292 GCF_056405595.1 Polaromonas sp. P1_G1 | reverse complement strand
GAGGAGCGGAGGTTCAGGCGGATCAGGGATCGCGTTGTCTGAGCCGAAGGCGAGTTTAGCGAGACCCCGCCTGGACCGAGCACCGCAGGTTGCCCGCAGCGAAGCGGAGGGACGCAGCAACCAGGGTCGCCTTTTCTTTTGCTTACTTTTCTTTTGGCGAAGCAAAAGAAAAGTGAGTAGCCGCCGGGCTACCCCCGGCCAGCAAGCCTCAGCGGAGAGCGCGCAAGCCGGAGCAAGACCCGGCCGGGTTATGACTGGTGCATACCAGCCGGGCCGCGCTGGCGGTTGAAGTAACTACCTTGCTGCCAGCGCTTCCGGCTCCCGGGGCTGCCAACCACCCCCCAGCGCCTTGAAGGCCGCGACCGCCGCGCGTGCGGATTCGGTTTGCGCCTGCGCCCGCTGATCGGAGGCGCGCAGCAGGTTCTCGTCCGCTTGCAGCACTTCGACCAGGCTGACGACCCCTTTCTGGTAGGCCGCGAACGAAGCCCCTCTCGCCAGCCCGAGCGAGTCCACACCTTGGGTGAGCAGGGCGGCCTGGTCCTCGCGTTTTACAAGGGACGAAAAAGCGTTTTCCACGTCTTCGGTCGCGCGCAGCACGGCAAGCCGGTAAGCGGCCAGCGCCTCGGCGTCCTGGCCCTTGGCCAGGTCGATCTGCGCGTTGATGCGGCCGAAATCGAACAGGCGCCAGCGCAGGCCCAGCACGCCGGCGGCCTGGCTTGAGCTGCTGGTGAACAGCCTGCCGCCAGGCACCGACGTCGCGCTGCCGACCAGTCCGCTCAGCGAGAGCTTGGGGTAGTACTCGGCGATCGCCATGCCGATACGGGCGTTTGACGCAGCGAGGCGGCGTTCGGCCACGATCAGGTCGGGCCGGCGCCTGAGCAGATCGCCCGGTGAGCCGGTTGCAGCGATCTGCGGGGCGGCTGGAACCGGGACGGCGTCCTCCAGATCCTTGCGGTGCGTACCGGGCGAGGTACCCAGCATCACGTCCAGCGCATTCATCGCCGTCTCCAGTCCGGCTTCGAGGACCGGCACCGACGCCCGCACTTGGGCCAGCGCGCCCTCGGCCTGTCGCAGCTGGAGCTCGGCGGCCAGGCCTTTGCCGTACAGCAGTTGGATGATGGACAGCTGTTCCTGTTGCGTCTGCGCTTGCCTGCGCGCAAGGTTGACGCGGGTTTGCAGCCCGCGAATGCTGATGTAGATGTCGGCCGTCTGCGCCGCCACCGCAAGGCGGACTGCCGTCGCGCCGGCCTCCGAAGCCTGGTAGTCGGCCAGCGCCGCTTCGCGTCCGCGGCGCAAACCACCGAACAGGTCCAGCTCCCAGCTTGCGCCGAGATTGGCCTCGTAGGCCCTGCCGTTGCGGTCGAAATTGGGGCGTGAATTCAAGACCTGCCCCAAGGGCGTTTCAAGCGACTGGTAGGCCCGCGTCCCCTGGGCGCTGAGGTTGCCGGAAGGCAGCAAGGCGGCATCGGCGGCCCCCAGTCCCGCGCGGGCCTGGGTGACACGAGCGGACGCYTGCGCGAGATCGAGGTTCTGCGCCAAGGCGAGCTTGACGAAGCGGGTGAGCTGTGGATCGCCAAAGCCTTCCCACCAGGCGATGGCATCGGCGACGGCGCCGGCCTGGCGCTGTTCAAGCGCCTTTTGGCCCAGGTAGCGGTCCGGCAGGGGCGTTTCGGGCCGGACATAATCGGGCCCGACAGCGCAACCCGTCGAAAGACTGGCGATGGCCAGGATGATGAGAGTGCGTTTGAGTAGCATGGGGCAGCTTCCGCAAAGTAAAAAGGGGAGTTTGGGCTGAATTAAATGTGACCATATTACAATATGGTCACTCGTTGTGCAAGTTGCTGGCAAGAGGTAAGCTGTGGACATGAGTAAAGAAAGCACCAATGCGGCTCCGGCCCGAGGCCCGGCCGACCACGATGTGCGGGACCAGATCGTTTTGGCCGCGACCCAGCACTTCCGCCTCTACGGCTACGAAAAGACCACGGTTTCCGACCTCGCCAAGGCCATAGGCTTTTCCAAGGCCTACATCTACAAGTTCTTCGAATCCAAGCAGGCCATTGGCGAACTGATCTGCGCGAACTGCCTGCGCGAGATCGAAACCGACGTCAGGACCGCCGTGGACGCCGTCGACGGCCCGCCGGAGAAGCTGCGGCGCATGTTCAAGACCATCGTCGAGTCAAGCCTTCGCCTGTTCTTTGAAGACCGCAAGCTCTACGACATCGCGGCTTCCGCCGCAACCGGTCGCTGGGAAGCGGTGCGTGCCTTTGAGGGCCGCATCCAGGCCCTGCTGCAGGACGTGCTGCGCCAGGGGCGGGAAACCGAGGAGTTCGAGCGCAAGACGCCGCTCGACGAGACGGCCGCCGCGATCTACCTGGTCATGCGCCCCTACCTCAATCCGCTGCTCCTGCAGTACAGCTTTGATTACACCGAGGACGCGCCGGCGCAGCTGTCCAGCCTGGTGCTGCGCAGCTTGTCCCGCTGAATTTGCGCTACTTTGATTGTGACTATTGACAATATTGGTCACTAGTATCAAAATGAAATCCTGTCTGAACTTGATGGGATTTCTATGCGCCGCCACCTCGTTTTCCTTGCCGTCCTGCCCGCACTGACGCTTGCCCTGGCAGCCTGCGGCGACAAAAAGCCTTCCGATCCCCGTAGCGAAACGCCGCTGGTACGCGCCGCCACCATCCGGGACGCGGCTCTTGCGTCACGCTCCTTTACTGGGACGGTAGCCGCGCGGGTGCAAAGCGACCTGGGCTTTCGGGTCTCCGGCAAGGTCCTGGAGCGCCTTGTCGATGCGGGGCAAAGCGTCAAGCGCGGCCAGCCCCTGATGCGCATAGACCCGGTTGACCTGAAGCTCGCGGCGCATGCCCAGCAAGAGGCCGTCGCCGCCGCCCGGGCACGGGCCCAGCAAACGGCGGAGGAAGAAGCCCGCTACCGCGACCTGCGCGGAACCGGCGCGATATCGGCTTCGGCCTACGACCAGGTGAAAGCCGCTGCGGACGCTGCCAAAGCCCAGCTCAATACGGCTGAAGCCCAGGCCGAAGTGGCACGTAACGCGAGCCGTTATACGGAACTGGTGGCGGATGCCGACGGCGTCATCATGGAAACGCTGGCCGAACCCGGCCAGGTCGTCAACGCAGGGCAGGTCGTGCTGCGCCTGGCGCATGCGGGCCGCCGTGAAGCCATCATCCAGCTGCCCGAAACCTTGCGCCCCGCGCCAGGTTCAAGCGCCACGGCCACGCTCTTCGGCAGGGAAGGCGCGGCTGTTCCGGCCAAGCTCAGGCAGCTCTCGGATGCCGCGGACAGGCTGACGCGAACCTTCGAGGCGCGCTACGTGCTGGAGGGGGAACTGGCCAACGCACCCCTGGGCACCACGGTCACCATCAATATCCCGGAGGCGAATGTGCCTGCCGCTGCACAAGGCGGCTTGTCGGTACCGATCGCTTCCCTGTTCGATGCCGGCAAGGGGCCGGGTGTCTGGGTCATCCAGGGCGAGCCGGCCAAGGTTTCCTGGCGGCCGGTCACGGTCCAGCGGCTGGACGACGACAGCGCGCGCATTGCGGGCGCCTTCAAGCAGGGCGAGCGCATCGTCGCGCTCGGCACGCACCTGCTGCGCGAAGGCGAACAGGTCCGGGTGGCGGGCGAAGCCGCCGTCGCCACCGCGGCCGCCGCAGGAGCGCGGCCATGAGCGAAGGCCGTTTCAACCTGTCGGCGCTCGCCGTGCGCGAGCGCTCCGTCACCTTGTTCCTGATCGGCCTGATCTCCCTGGCCGGGCTGGTGTCCTTTTTCAAGCTGGGCCGGGCCGAGGACCCGGCCTTTACGGTCAAGGTGATGACCGTCATCACCGCCTGGCCGGGCGCCACCGCGCAGGAAATGCAGGACCAGGTCGCCGAGAAGCTTGAAAAGCGGCTGCAGGAACTGCGCTGGTACGACCGCAGCGAAACCTACACCCGGCCTGGCCTGGCCTTCACCACCCTGACCCTGCTGGACACCACCCCGCCCTCGGAAGTGCAGGAGCAGTTCTACCAGGCGCGCAAGAAGGTCAGCGACGAAGCCGCCAGCCTTCCGTCCGGCGTGATCGGGCCCATGGTCAACGACGAGTACGCCGACGTCACCTTTGCCCTGTTCGCGCTCAAGGCCAAAGGCGAACCGCAGCGCCTGCTGGTGCGTGATGCCGAGACGCTGCGCCAGCGACTGCTGCGCGTGCCCGGCGTCAAGAAGGTCAACATCGTCGGCGAGCAGCCCGAACGCATTTACGTCGAGTTCTCGCATACGCGCCTGGCGACGCTGGGCCTGAGCCCGCAGGACGTGTTCAGCGCGCTCAACAGCCAGAATGCCCTGACGCCGGCCGGCTCTGTGGAAACCAGGGGACCGCAGGTCTTCATCCGCCTGGACGGCGCTTTCGACGAACTGCAGAAAATCCGCGACACGCCGGTCGTGGCCCAGGGGCGCACCCTGAAGCTGTCGGACATCGCCACCGTCAAGCGCGGCTATGAAGACCCGGCCACCTTCATGATCCGCAACGGCGGCGAAGCGGCGCTGCTGCTCGGCGTTGTCATGCGCGACGGCTGGAACGGGCTGGACCTGGGCAAGGCGCTGGACAAAGAACTGGCTGCGATCAACGCCGATATGCCGCTCGGCATGGGCCTGAGCAAGGTCACCGACCAGTCCGTCAACATCAGTTCGGTGGTCGACGAGTTCATGGTCAAGTTCTTCGTCGCGCTGCTGGTGGTGATGGTGGTGTGTTTCGTGAGCATGGGCTGGCGCGTCGGCATCGTGGTCGCCGCGGCCGTGCCGTTGACGCTGGCGGCGGTTTTCATCGTGATGGCCGCGACCGGAAAAAACTTCGACCGCATCACGCTGGGTTCATTGATCCTGGGACTAGGCCTGCTGGTGGACGATGCCATCATCGCCATCGAAATGATGGTGGTGAAGATGGAGGAGGGCTACAGCCGCACCGCGGCCTCCGCCTATGCCTGGAGCCACACCGCCGCGCCCATGCTCTCGGGCACGCTGGTCACGGCCGTCGGCTTCATGCCCAACGGCTTCGCCCGTTCCACGGCGGGCGAGTACACCAGCAATATGTTCTGGATCGTCGGCATTGCGCTGATCGCCTCCTGGGTGGTCGCCGTGGTGTTCACGCCTTACCTGGGCGTCAAGCTGCTGCCCGGACTCAAAAAAGTCGAAGGCGGGCACGACGCGCTTTACGACACGCCGCGCTACAACCGCTTTCGCCGGATGCTCACGCGCGTCATCGCCCGCAAGTGGCTGGTCGCCGCGACGGTGATGGGCCTTTTCACCGCGGCCGTGCTGGGCATGGCGGTGGTCAAGAAGCAGTTCTTTCCGATCTCCGACCGTCCCGAAGTGCTGGTCGAGGTGCAGATGCCGTATGGCACGGCCATCGTGCAGACCAGCGCCGCCGCGGCGAAAGTGGAAGCCTGGCTGGCAAAGCAGCCGGAAGCAAAAATCGTCACCGCCTACGTAGGGCAGGGCGCGCCGCGCTTCTACCTGGCCATGGGCCCGGAACTGCCCGACCCTTCGTTCGCCAAGATCGTGGTCCGCACCGACAGCCAGGAGGAGCGCGAGGCTTTGAAAATTCGGCTGCGCACGGCGGTAGCCGAAGGGCTGGCCCCCGAGGCGCGCGTGCGCGTCACCCAGCTGGTGTTCGGCCCGTATTCACCGTTCCCGGTCGCCTACCGGGTCACCGGGCCGGACCCGGACACGCTGCGCAAGATCGCGGCCGAGGTGCAGCAGGTCATGGATGCCAGCCCCATGATGCGCACCGTCAACAACGACTGGGGCACGCGCAACCCGACGCTGCACTTCACCCTGCAGCAGGACCGGCTGCAGGCCGTGGGCCTGAGCTCCAGCGCCGTGGCGCAGCAACTGCAGTTTTTGCTGAGCGGCGTCCCGCTGACCGCCGTGCGTGAAGACATACGCACGGTGCAGGTCGTGGCCCGTTCGGCCGGCGGCACCCGGCTCGACCCTGCCCGGATCGCTGACTTCACCTTGACCGGCGCCGCCGGGCAACGCATCCCGCTGTCGCAGGTGGGCAAGGTCGAGGTGCGCGCCGAAGAGCCGGTCATGCGCCGGCGCGACCGCATGCCGACCATCACCGTGCGCGGCGACATCGCCGAAGGCTTGCAGCCGCCCGACGTGTCCAGCGCCATCACCCCTCAGCTCAAGCCCATCATGGACAAGCTGCCCGGTGGCTACCGCATCGAAGAGGCCGGTGCCATCGAGGAATCGGGCAGGGCGACCAAAGCCATACTGCCGCTGTTCCCCATCATGCTGGCGATCACGCTGCTCATCATCATCTTCCAGGTGCGCTCGATCTCCGCCATGGTCATGGTCTTCCTGACCAGTCCCCTGGGCCTGATCGGCGTGGTGCCCACCCTGATCCTGTTCCAGCAGCCCTTCGGCATCAACGCCCTGGTCGGCCTGATCGCGCTGTCCGGAATCCTGATGCGCAACACCCTGATCCTGATCGGGCAGATCCACCACAACGAACAGGCGGGCCTGGACCCTTTCCGTGCGCTGGTCGAGGCCACCGTGCAGCGCTCACGGCCCGTGATCCTGACCGCGCTGGCGGCCATGCTGGCCTTTATCCCGCTGACGCATTCAGTCTTCTGGGGAACGCTGGCTTACACGCTGATAGGCGGCACCTTCGCCGGGACGGTCCTCACGCTGGTGTTCCTGCCGGCCATGTATTCCATCTGGTTCGGGATCCGCCCGGCGCCGGAAGCTGATCCGCGCTGATTTGCGCTTCCTCCCTATTTACCTGTCGAAAGATCCGTCATGTCGAATTCCATCGTTGTTGTTGTGACCGGGGTGTCATCAGGCATCGGGCGTGTTACCGCGGAAAAGTTCGCGAAGCTGGGATGCCAGGTGTTCGGCACCGTGCGCAGCATTGCCAAAGCGACACCCCTGCCAAATGTCGAACTTGTCGAGATGGATGTTCGCGACGACGCTTCCGTTCAAAGCGCAATCCAGTCCATCATCGGCCAGGCCGGCAGTATTGACGTGCTGGTCAACAACGCGGGAATCAACATGATCGGCGCGGTGGAGGAAACCACCACCAACGAGGCTGCATCCCTGTTCGACACCAACGTGTTCGGCATATTGCGCACCACACAGGCAGTGCTTCCGCACATGCGCGCGCAAGGCTACGGCAGGATCGTCAATATCAGTTCCGTGCTCGGATTTCTGCCCGCTCCCTACATGGGGCTTTATTCGGCCTCCAAGCATGCGGTGGAAGGGCTGTCCGAAACCCTGGACCATGAGGTGCGCCAGTTCGGCATCCGCGTGACGCTGGTCGAGCCCGCCCACACCAGGACCAGGTTCGAAGCCAGCTCGGCTCAGGCAAAGTCAAAAATCGCGGACTATGACCGTGAGCGCGACATTGTCTCGCGCGCTTTCGCCGCGAGCGTCAACGGCGCACCCGAACCCTCGGACTTGGCAGACACGGTCGTCGAAGCGGCACTTGGCTGCTGGCATATGCGCCGCACGCCGGCCGGCCGGGCATCCCTCCTGAGCAAACTGCGCCGTTTCGTGCCTGCAAGCTTTTTCGATGCCAGCCTGCGGAAGTCATTCGGGCTCGGCTGAAAATCCGCGGCCCGGCGGCAGCTTGGTCAGGGACGCGCAGCAGCCGGTTGGGCCCGCGTGGCGGCGGCCTTTCTGGCCGCATCGTCCGGTGCTTTTTGGGGCTCAGTCACCAGCGCGAGCAGGCCAAAGAGCGCTGATGCCACGGCCGTTATCCAATATCCGAGATACCGGGTCTTTTTTTGAGACTCTTCATTGGCATTCATCCAGCGCGGGTGTTTTTTCTTCATCAAGTACCCAGGAAATCGGAATCGTGAAATGAATTTACCTCAGTGGCGAAACCCGGTTTGTGGAGGCTGCAATTGAAAGAACGACAAGCCTGTTGTACCTTCACTGAGGATACTGGGAAAGCTGAACATTCACATGTTTCTTCAGGCTCGCCATCCACCAGACGAACATGGTCGCCTTGCCGTTGACGAAGAGGACGTCGACATGAGGATCTAACTCCGATTCGCGTTTTTCGCCGACCCACCAAAGGCCTTTGTTGAGCATCGTGCCTGAAGGCCCCACGATGGCCCGTATTTGCGGGGTCACTTCGAAGGGCTTGGACTTCAATGCCTGCGTGATTTGACTCTCCGTGGCGTTCGGAGAAAGCAATCGAAGCAGTTCCTGCAGTTTGGCATTTTCGCCGGGCGACAGCTTTCCAATACCGGCCTCACAGCGAACCAGGCCCTCGCATGTTTCAATGATCGGCGCCGACATTGGTTTTTGTGCCGCTGCAACTGTCGACATCAGTACCAGCAGTACGGCCAGGATCTGTCTTTTTGGGCGGGCCGCCGTGGGAGAAAGAGGATTGTGCATTTTAAGGAATGGCAAGTTGATCTACGGACTCATCGATTGGCGTCGGCCCCCGCCTTTGATGCGCTGAATGATCGGAGATGCGTGGAAGGAGGAGGGTGCCCCTGGGACAGGCTATCGCGGAGGCACCCGCTTCCTTCCCTCGACCGCCAGCCGCTGGGCCGCAAGCGGAACGAGGCGGGCGATCTCCACGTCGAATTCACGGATCTTCTCGCCGGCCTCCTCAATGGATTCGAAACGCAGCGGCGTGGGCACCGTCGGAACCGTCCAGAGGTCGGGTTCGAGTACAAACATTCCCCCGTATTTCTGGGTGGGCCCGGGCGCCGTCTCGACCTCCGTCGAATTGAGGATGTACCGGATGCACGGCGTGATCTTGTAGACCGTGCAACTACCCATGTCCAGCTTCAGATAAAAGGACGGCGGCTCTTTGGGAATCTTTGCCAGGTCCTGCGACGTCGGCCGGTAGAGAACGCGGTCGTGGTTCAGGGCCCTGCGCTCGTAGGGCAACGGTATCACCGTCGCGGTGATGCCCAGTTTGGACAGCTCCTGGACCAGCGCGGCGACAAAGACCTGGCGGTAATCATTGGCGATCTTTTGCTCAAGGGCCTTCTGGTTCAAGGTGTCGTGGATGTAGCCCAGCTTGTACTGCACAGCCAGCGATCCCAGCATGATGGTCGCGAAGCCGGCCCCGACAATGGTGCTCTCGGGGTGGACAGGGGGGGTGTACTCAAAAGGCGCTTTCTCGACGATCAGGTTGATCTGCGTGGTCCTGTCGTGTTCAAGCTGCTGGAACATGGGGGTCGCCGGCGCGCACCCCGTGATCAGCACCGCGCCGCAAGCCAGGCATAAGCCCGCCGCGATTCTGGATACCGCTGTTGAGAAAGCCTTCATGGATCGTCCCTCTGTGGATTGTTGTTGCTTGCTGCCCAGGCGGGTTGCTGCCGCCGAAACCTGGCGCAGCGCCAGTTTATCCAGGAGCGGGGAAGGGGGCGTCATCTAATTGAGGTAGATGGCCTGCACGTCCCGGCCCAGCGTCGCGTCAGATACCATCCGGGAAAGCATGGGAGATTGACATGCCAAATCGCCGCCACATGCATGAAAGGGCGTCATGACGACAGAGACCCAGGATGAGCCCACCGAGAAGCTGATTGGATGGCGCTACTTCGCGCTGTGCGGATTTGCAGGCCTCGCACCCTATGGCCTGCTGATGGCATGCTTACCGCTCTTCGATCACTTCAATTGCAAGCTTTCCTGGCAGGCGGTATGTGAGGGCCACTCGTGGGTGACAGCTATGGCGAATGCGGTGACGGGATTTTCGTGGCTGGTCATGCTGACCTTTCCAATGAGCGTCATCTTTTTGATTGGCGGCCTGGCCATCAATGTCAATCGGTGGATCTTCAGAGGGCGGCGAAGAGCCAAGCTTGGTGCTTAAGCCCTTGTTCTGCTTTTTACTGCAAGGATGCGCTCAAGCAGACGCCAAGTGCTGTTGATGTGAAGCCGGATGGACTGCCAAAACCTGAACGATTCATTCGATGAGTGAATCGGAGGAGGGCAGAGAATCAAGTCTAATAGCCAACAGCCGCTTTCGGCCAAAAGCAGCCACTCGCGCAATCTACTTGAAGCAAGTCTCCGCTACAAGCCAACACGTTTTATATATGAAAGGGATCTGTAATGGATTGGGTGAAAGAAATCGCTATTGCCGTTCTCGTAAAGCGAAAAGTAGCCGACGCGGATGTCGAGCATGTGTGGGATCATGCCTTGCCGGGCGTTGCAGCAACTGAGCAAGAAATTGGCGATATTGAGGCCCGCCTCGGATTCTCCCTCGATGCAGAGCATCGTGCATTTCTTTTACACGCAAATGGATGGGACTGGTTCTTTCAATCAGTCGATGTGTTTGGCACGTCAGACTTGTTGGAAGGGCCTCGGTGTCAGCGAGCTGAGGAGCTACTCAAGAGCTTGGAGAGTTTGAGTGATCTTTGTGGATTCAGTAGAGATGAATTGCTTCCTATTGCAGTCTCTAGGTTCAATACAGATGTCTTCGCAATATCGACATCGCGATCTCACTCACCTGGCACAGTTCTTTGGCTTGCTGGGCAAGTGATTGATACGTTTCCGAGCTTTAGCGAGTGGTTTCTCTCGTTGGTGGACTACAACCGGAGCGAGTATCAAGCTTTAATTGAGGGGAAATAGGAGCGAGAGTGTGTTTATCGTTTCAGGTGTCGTCACGGCTTCTGGTACAGGCTCTTCGAGATCACAAAGCTAAAACGAAATAGCCTCAGCRTTCCACGATGTATCTTCCGGGCTCGTTATGAAAACTCTGTCTCATAAAACCCGTTGATAAAACACCAAGATCTTTGTGATGTTAAGAAAACCCTCCCCTAATCGGAGGGTTCTTTTACGTCCTGGCTGGCCTACATTTAGCCCACTGGCTCGCCCATCACCGGATCAAAGCTGCCGTTTTCCCTTCACCTTTGGAAAAAATATGTCGCACAAAACCCTGCAACGCATGCTCACCACCCTTACCCTCACATTGGCCGCGCTGTTAGCAACAACGCAGGCCATCGCCGCCCCTAAAACGGAAGCCAAGAACGGAACCGTCAAACCCGCGGCGGAAACGATCCCACCGTTCTGCACCGCGGTCCCCGGCGGCCCACCCATTTCCTGCGCTATCGGCATGAAGGACTATTATCTTGCCGCGTCAGTGACGTGGGCGTGTTGCAGTCGCAATCCCTACGCCTCTTAGCCTTCCGGTGCGTCCGCATCGTTCTCGCCTTGCGAGATTTGACATCAGTGGTCCGTACCCCGCGACTTAATGGGAAATATCTTTGCACAACCAGAGCGAGATTACACCCAACAAACGAAGGAGGGCAGCATGAAGATTTTTGTTAGCTGGTCGGGTACCAGAAGTAAAGCAGTCGCCACTCTGCTTACCTCTTGGATCAAGTGCGTCATTCAAGCGAGTAAGCCTTGGATATCTACACGCGATATTGATCGTGGTGCACTTTGGTTTAGCGAGATTGGGGATCAGCTCAAAGAAACATCGGTTGGCGTTATCTGCCTGACCCAAGAAAATAAGGATAGACCTTGGATCTTGTTCGAAGCCGGAGCCCTCGCAAAAGGCTTGTCATCTAGCCGCGTCTGTACCTTTCTTATCGACCTGAAATCGACGGATTTGGAAGATCCGCTGGCTCAGTTCAACCACACCTTTCCCGACAAGGAGAGCGTGTGGGGACTAGTGCAAACACTTAATGCTAGCTCAGGACAATTGGCACTCGAGGAAGGAACCTTAGCCCAGGTATTTGCTACCTATTGGCCGCAATTCGAAACAGGATTCGCAGCTGCATTGGCGCAAAATCCCCAGAAAGAAAAGACCAAACCACGCAGTGAAGAGAATGTGCTAAATGAAATTCTCACAACCACCAGAGGATTGAGCAACCGACTTCGAGCACTAGAAGTTCAGACGGCAGATGAGCCTAGCAACAAAATAAACAGCGCTGCAGGCCTTCAAGAATACTACGATAGAAAGTTAAGAGATAACTCGCTTGCGAATATCGCTAGGCATCTTCCAGTCGGTGGTTTGATTAATAGTAACCTGCAAGACTTTGAACGGAGAGTGAACGCTAAACCGGGCGAGGAAATATAGCGAAGACGACCGCAGGGAATAGCGAGGTGGATCGATCATGTTAAATCAACTTAATCAAAGGCTCTTCTTCCGCTTCGCTTCCATGTTGTAGTGGTAAACGTCACATATGAATTCGGCTTTGGCTGCAGCGATATTGCCAGCGCCCTCAGCGAAGTCGTTCTCAAATTTAAACGACCCGTCAACATCCAAAGTTACGAGCTTCCCGTACTTGGCTCGGCAATCGGCAGTCTTCACATACCATTTTTGAACCTCAATTGTGGACGTGCTTTTATTCTCCGACTTACCAATCACGACAGCAATTTCTTCACCGCCTTTGCTCTTCGCGACTTGGAAGGAACCATTTTTCGCTTCATAAATTTGCAGCCCATCGGAAGACACGGCAACAGATTGCCAACCGGGGCTTTGTGCATGGGCTACAGAGCAGCTTAAGAGCAACAGCAGCCATGTCGAACGAATTATTTCGTTTGAATAGAATTTCATAGACACCCCCTATTTCATTTTGAAACAGACTATGGCATGTCTTGAATCAGATGGCAACTCAGCTCACCGATGAACGAACCTGAGGGGAGACGAACGACGTTTCCCAACGCTGGCCCRCTCCAAAAACAAAGAGGTCTACCAGGGCGCTAATGCAGCCCAACAGCCACAACAACAAAAATAGCGGCCGCTAGACCGGTATTGGCTCGGTGTCCAGTACCCAACAATCACCAAAGCTATTGAGCCAGTGACGAGCCGCCTGTGGCCGGGTGGACATTCAAACGCGGCCGAGATGATATCGGCCAGCGGCCCCTCTGGAAACTCAAGCGTGATTGCCTTAGGCGGCGTGAGACTCTGGGTGCTGTCCCACATCCTGCGGCCCTCCAAGCCTTCCGCGTGGTGCTTGGTGAGGTACTTCGAGACATAGGCGGCCATCTTGGCCAGGCTGAACGCCTTGGTGTCGGCGTGCTGCTTTTTCTTTGTCTTGCGGGCACCCGTATCATCATGGTCGCCCGCCAACATCCGCAATCCAAAGACGCTTTATGAACATTCCTGACTCCTATGTGCAAGGCACCGTGTTTTACCCTGAGAGCAAAGAGAAGTTTGCACAGGTGTTGATCGGTTCTGGCTTTGCGGTAACAGTCGGTCAATGGGCGTTGCGCCTCGATGACTGCGCGCGAAACTTCGAGATCGGCTATGTCGGAAACATCACTCCCGAGGCGCCTTTCCAGGTGGAAGGTGACGGATACGGAGTCTCGGTCGACTCTGTGGCGAAATGCTGCGAGCGCCTTGCCAAGTGCCTTAAAGAGAGCCGTATTGGATACGACTTCATGCACGTCACCCATCAGGACGAAGTAATTTGTGAATACCAGTTCGCTCCCTGAGCGGCACAGATCGCGAAGTTCACTCTAGCCGATTGCTGATGCCCCGCCTATGTGCCCGAAAGTAGTTGTTGGTCAAGATGGGGTCGCCGTCCGCATACACACCAGAGCAAAGAACCCCGGACGCTATTGATGCCCGCTTAGAACCACAATCATGGATCACACAGGTGTGGGCTCGGTGTCTAGCGGGCCGTAGGAATCGAACTGCAATCTCTTGCCAAAGCAGCGTCAGAGCTCATAGGTGAGCTACTCCTAGACGCATCGGTCCGGTTAGACAACAACCCTGCGGACAAACCGGTAAGAGCCCCAGAGGGCGAATGGCCACACAACGATGAAAGCACCGGTACCGTACAAAAAAAACGCACCAACAGCGACGAGACCCAACCCCAAGTCGTCCTCTCCCAAGGGTGGTCGCTCTCTGCCCGCGTAGTACTCCCGCTCCGCCAGCGAGGCCCCGAAGGTTGCAGCAGCGAATGCACCAGGCAGTACAATCAGCAGCGAGAGCAGGAGGGCCGCTGACCAACGCGCAATGAGCTTGAGCGATCGTCCCATGCCGTCTAACGTTTGACATGAGCTGCAAGACCCGGCTTACCGGGGCATGTCAGCTCGATGGAAGGGTTAGGCGTCATTTTCGCGTCCAGAGTCGCCACACCCGCTTGGCCAATGTGGGCTTGCTTCCGGATCCTGAATCGTTGCCTCGCACGCCTTGGATTGAGCTGCCCTCTTGATCGCATTGACTCAGTTCCCCCTTAAGAGAAAGCAGATTCAGGATGTGCTCCTCTCTGCCTGAGTACCGAATGCATCGGACTTCTGATAGGCCCATTGCCTCAGCCATAAATTGCTGTTCCTGCAAGTTTCTTGGCTGCCGGCAGACATAACAGTGCGAAGCCTCTTCGTCGTACCGCAGGAGTTCGGGTACTGCTTCGAACGGGACCAGGCATGCGACGCAGCAGCCATCTTCAACGTAGAAGTCACCAGGCACGTTCAACGGATGACGGTTGTGTTGTGGCATATGTCTTCGTGACGCTTAACGTCGGAAATGACCGGCGGGCCATAGGTGGGTGAAGCCCGCCGCGAGAACGTCCGTGTCGATCGACTTGTTAGACCTCAAGCGCCCCCCTTGCACCGGCCCGTAGTGACCGTTTCATCAACGAGACCATTTGACGCTACCAGCCGGCGCTGAACTTGGAGGTCTCCGGTCTTTCGATCAAGCCGCCCCTTCTCTGTGACTTGACTGGCACGATCCGGGGTCAGGCCGGAGTGCTCCCAACTGACTATGTCCCCTGTGACGGCAATCGGCTTGTCACCTTGGCTTGAGCCCATGACCTTCCGCTCGAAGTCGATGTGATAGATCATCTGTCCCTGGAGTTGCGCGCCACCCGCCAACGCCATAGCGGACGTACAGGTAACGGTTCGCTTCGTGGCGGACAGGGCATACAGAACCGCGGCTGCGACCACTGCAACTAGAGCCACGGTCAATGCGGTTGTCGAACGAGCGCTGAGTGACATGCTAGAGGTCTAACGCAGAAATGTCCGATGGACAGTAGGCTGGCGAAAGCCAGCCGATAGGACGTCCGCGTCGATTGCCATATTAGATTGCCCCGAGCACGAGCGGCGCTACACGGCCCATGAGTTCGGAATGATCTACTTCGCCGAGATTCGAAATGAAGCCGAACGAACCGCGTTCTTGAAAGGCTTCTGCCCATTCCCGTAGTTGTTCAATGAGCCAGTCGGGGCACCCGTCCAAAACGGCCAAACTCTTGGTTTGATCGAGGCGGATGAGAGCCGTGAAGGTCGCGTCGGATCTCATGGCGCCCAGCTCCAGAAATCCGTGCTCCCGCTCCAGCCGGTATGCCGATTCCACGGCCTCTTGAATCTCGGTGTCCACGTTGCCTCCCGTGCAATCTAACGTAATGTATACCGCAAGGTCTGCGGTATAACTTGGCGCTTGCGGTAAAAGCTGGCTGCTAAAAACCAACCAGGTGCTTGTTATTAAAAGACTGATTGTCCAATTTGAGTTTCGTTTAGCTCGATAAAAAGGGGATCAAACTCCGCAAATCGATTTAGGCATGCGGTCTACCAAAACTTCCACCATGGCTTTGCCTCAACGTTGCGACCCAGGCCAGAGGTCGCAAATCTCGCCATTTCAGCCATCTTCTCTGATGGTATGAACAATGGAGCCGGATCCCCTTCTGAGTCCGGACCGACGATAGCTCCGGGAGCTGTACCACTCCTCCACACCGTGTTCGCGTTTGGATCAAACGTCAGCCATCTGCAGGGCAGGGTGGGGCCTTGGTAGAAGTCAACAACGCAAAGGTCTCTCCACATCCGCTGACCGCCTTCTTCGGTGCGAGAGCTTAGGCCAAGGGACTCCCACTTTTCGACCAATGACTGGATGTCGATCGGGTTCATTGCGAATTCGACATAGAGGTGCTCATCGAGCCAGAAGGACTTTCCGCGACTGTTACCGAATTGCTTCAGCAGGCCGGAAAGCCCTCCCTCGATAGAGCTCTTGTTGATGTTCTCGATCGGTACAACAACGCTCAGGAATTTGACTTTGACTGCCATGAATAAACTGCCTAACGTGCTTGTGACCGGTGACCAAGGATGGGACGCCTTTGGACGTCCGTATCGGCTTGCTGGGTAGGTCGCGCGCTCACAGTCAGAGACCCCTCAGCGTGCCGGAGAACTTCCCGCACTCGCAGGAATGGAACCCAACTGAACCCTGCCATCGAAATGTGATCGGTGATCCACACATATCGCAACGAATTTTTGACGATCCGCCACTGCCTGCCTCTTCGCTCGCCTTAAAGAAGATTGCGCGATCCTCGGCCAGGAGTTTTGAGCTTTCGGACTCTTCCAGTTCCCACACTTCAGTGCCAATCGGAACATCTTCCTTTCGCACACCGCGCAGTATGGAAGTCCATTGTTTGGCAAGTTCAGGGGGCGCGGGAGGAGACTGATGCGTATGAGTGAGGGTCAACCTGGCTTGCACCCGCTCTCCCGAAGGCTTCCGAAGTTCGACCGGGAGACTTCCGATACCCGTTACTTCCTCTCGGAGTGGGCCTGGCACTATGACAAGACCTCTCCCGGTGACTTGGAAGGTGTCTTCGACAAGAATCAAGCAACGCATAGCGATCTAACGTAATGTGTACCGCAAGACCTGCGGTATAACCTGGCCGCTGGAAACCCACCCAGGTGCTTGTTATTAAAAAACTTGTTGTCCATTTTGAGTTTCGTTCAGCTCGATAAAAAGGGGATCAAACTCCGCAAATCGATTCTAGGCGGACAGTGTGGTTGCCGCCTCCTCAATATGAACGAGCACAGGCCATACAGTCGACTTTGTTGAGTTTGACTCCTGCGATGCCTGACGCCTGAATTAAGCCGAGCCGCGAAGCGGCTTCGGCTTGAATGAATTGTCAGGCGGCACTACCGATTTTTCTTCACCGAAGAGCGAGCCTGATTTTTCGTGTCAGTGATAAGAGCCGAAATATCTACCTGCTTCAGTGCTTTCAGGTCGTCATATGTGGCGAGAACCGTGCCCATCATTTCTCCAGCGCCGTTGAGTCGCTTGACGCCATCTTTTGAAGAAACAATGAAAGCGTTCGGTTTGGCTGCAGGATTGTTGGGGGACCCGACGACGACAAGTGAGCGACTGTCACTGCAGCTGTACACATACCACTCCGTTCCTCCGTACTGCCTGGTAAGGGGTCCAGTCTCACAAACATTGGTCGGCTCGCTTTTCGGCTGGCACAAAGCGAAAGGCGTGAAGCCCAGGAAAATCATTGTGACGAGTAACGAGTGCAGTTTCATGTGCCGCCTAACATGCGTGTAACCGGCGACTTTCGCCAGGAGGGAGCGAAGCGACCGAACGCGGCAAGTCGTCGGCGTCAAGTTAGATGGCTTTACTGTCATAGCGAATTTTCCATTCGTTCATGATTTTGCATACTTCCTCGATGGGCGTGATGTAGTGATCCGCGATGGCGCCCCCGATTCCGGCTATAGAAGATGCGAAGGCTCGCGCGGCTTGCTGTTTAGTGCATTCAGGGCTGAACACGATGCCAATCATTTTTGTACCGTGCATCTTTCCCACGTGAAATCCTTCGACTTCGGTCCACTTGAATGCTGAGCGGCGTGACATGGCTACTATTTCGAACCCCTCTTGGTCGAGCCGAAGGTACGTTGTGTTCGGGCGCATCATGAGCAGCGACACCGGAATGCCTAACCCAAAGAAGCCAACGCACAACCAGCCAAGTACTGACTTCTCGGTGATCATCCAAGCGCCGAGAACAACGAAGCAGATGCACCCGAGAAACAGCAATAGTGCCTTTTTGAGGCTGGCCTTGAAGATGAGTTCGTCCCGCATGTGGCTGCCTTCTAACGTAAAAATGACTGGACCACCAACATGAACGGCGGAGCCGCCTCCTGCTGTTGTGGGTCCGTGTCGATTGACAAGTTACGACGCATTGTGAGCCCCGGTGCGAAGGCGTCGCACTCGGCGCATATACGCAAAGGCGCCAACTAGGCCCAAGAAAGCTCCTGCGGCTTCGCCCCCCCGATTGGCGATTGGCTGTCGCCGGTGATCGCGGCATAGCCTCCGCCCACGACAACAAGGACGCCAAGGAAAATGAGGGCGAACTTTCCCGTGCTCAGCAGCCCGTGCAGCCACGAGACATCGCGCACCTCGAAGACAAGAATGACCAGTGCCGCAATGGCAAAGACTAGGAGCTCCAATAAGAAAACCATGCCCGATAGGTCTGGAAGACCGTGCGCGGAGGCCGGAATCGGCGAAGACGCCAACGCCGCGAGAAGATAAAGACGAGGCCCCATTAGGCCACCAGCCGCTCATACAGGGCCTTGAGTTTGCTCTCGCCGAGTTGGTTGGGCACAAGCCATTGCTCTCCTGCGCGCGAATGGAAGACTACCCAAGAGCACTCCAGGCACACGAGAACTTCAACTCTTTCAGCACCGTCTCCGAACAAAAAGGCAAACCCGGGGAAGAAACACCTTGCACCCATGCCGCGATCGCCATAGTGGGCCTCGGTAGTAAGTACCTGAATGACTTGCGAAATGATCGCTTGTGGCAGGGGAGCCGAATTCTCGATCTTGCCACCCTTGATGTAGCCGCTTTCATCGCGCAGCACCCGCGGTTCGACCACGTACTCTGGAGGCAAGCCGGCGAGCTTATGGACCCACGCACCTGCGCAGGGAATGGAAGGGAAACCTTCTTCGGCTTTGGCGAATATGCTGTCTGACATTGGGGGCCTAACGTAATGTATGTCGCAAGGTCTGCGGTATAACTTGGCCGCTGAAAGCCCACCCGGGTGATTGTTATTAAAAGACTTATTGTCTATTTTGAGTTTCGTTCCGCTCGATAAAAAAGGACCAAACCCCGAAAATCGATTCTAGGCGGACAGCGTGGTTGCCGCCTCCTCAATATGAACGAACACAGGCCATACCGTCGATTCTGTTGCGTTTGACCATCGCTGCCTGTAACCCAGCTGGGTCAAGATTCGATGAGAGGATTGGGGGTGTGGGATGCGGACAAAAACCTGGACTGCCAGGAGGTAGTTCATGTATTCATACGAAGACAGGGTTCGGGCGGTCGAGCTCTCTGAAAATATCCACCGGAGTAACCCCAGTGGAAGGCAGCTATCTCTTTTTCTTTGGTGTCGCATATGTTTCACCTCACAAGCCTTAACCGGCTGATAGCCGCCAAGGCGATCCGGGGATTTGGCGACGGCTTCGTAAGCCTGTTGCTGCCGGTCTACCTGCTCAATCTGGGCTTGACACCGTTCCAGGTCGGGCTCATCGCGACCACCACCTTGTTGGGATCCGGCATCTTGACCCTGTTGATTGGCACGCACGCATCGCGCTACGACCATAAGCCCTTGCTGCTGGCCGCCTCGGCACTGATGGCGTTCAAGGGCCTGGGGATCGATGGCCGCTGATTGTGGGTGGGGCCCTGAAGATCGTCTACGACGTTCTGCTGCTAGCTATGTTCAGCAGAGTGCGACCGCCTGAGGAAGGAGGCGACACCTGATGTGCGGCAGCGGCCGTGGCAACCAGAAGTTTAGCTTGTTCATTTGCTGACATCATCTATTTGGAGGAGATGGATAGTTCTAATCAACTATCTGCACGACCATCTTTCGTAGTTACAACAGAGACGTTATCAACCGTCGGTCGCTGCAGCATTTACAGAGGCAAGCCATTCTGACAATAATTTTAGGACGACATAACATTTAGGGGGAGGCGTCATGGTTGGCAAATCCGGTCTAGGTTTGGGGATGATCATTCTATGCATCGCGGGTTGCGCGCAAACCACCGTTGGCTCATCCGCCTCTCGAACTACAGGCGAGAAGCCCCCCGCCACATCGAAATCTGAAGTTGCACCGACTGCCTCTGCTGCAAGCGCCAGCTGGGCAGCGCAGCCGATTGCATTTACCGAAGTAAAAAGTACAGAGTCCCAAAGCTTTGATGGCGCCTACTGGCGAATGTTTGTCACATTAGGAGACACGCAAAACAACGTCCTGGCGGAGGCAGATATACGGAGAGCGCACGAGATACTTATTGACAAACTCAAGGCCGTATTTTGGAGAAGTGGTCAAGAGCTGCTGATTACCGTCCGACCTCGGATCAACGGGGCAGTCGAGAACTCGCCTGTCGTCATAGTCCATCTCAAATCGGACGGTAGTCAAACATCCGCTTCAAACGCACTTACCGACCAAGTGGCTCAACGCTTTCTGAATCCTGCGCGAAAAGCGCCACAACTGGTGGAGGTGCAAATCGGAGTTGTGCGAATTAACTCCAATCAAACTGAAGCATTCAAGGCATTGGGAAGTTTTGTGGGGGAAGCCGCGCCATTCGTCTCGTTACTAAGTGGTGGAATACCGCTGACAGCCGCAAAAAAAGACGACCTAAAAGCAAAGGGGCAGCATGTCGATACCGTGCTGACTAATCTTTTTTCGGTGTCAAACACACCGCCACCAACCGCTCGGGCTTTCAATCCCATGCCTACAGCCGGAAACCCTGAATGGACCAAAGAACTTCATGTTCACTTGGGCACTCGGGATTTACCTGATGCGCGGTTGTTTACCTTGAAGAATTTGCGGATTGAATCAATCCTAGGAGACGGTAATCGGCTTTCCGGAATTCCTGCCGAATCGGCAAGCATTAAAGGCATCGAGTTCATAAGGGGAGGCGGAGAGCCAACGACATTGCGGGAGGTGATTCGTCTCGACATACGGGAATTACATGAAGCGATGTTGATCGGGACAGCGGCAAAAATTCAGGATTTTTGCAAAGATGCAGACGAATTTTTGGCACAACGGTTAGGGTTGGAAAAATTTGACAGAACAGCAGTTATTTGGGCGTACTTGATGGACTCGCCATGGAGCAGAAGAGGGGAATTTCGTCCCGCAAATGAGAGCGACGATTTGTGCATTAATGCATTAAGACTGGCCGGGATGGAGCCGCTGAGTCAATTGAAAGTCCCCGCAAGTTTGCAGCCGGAATTTGGTGAGCAGAGAAGGAAAGTGTGGGAGTCTTCGAAAATCTATCGGGAAGGTGCGGCGGCAAAGCAAGGTGGACTCATTCCAACGGCCATACTGTCCAAGGATGCTGCGAAATGGCGGGAGATGTTTGGCGAGAAAGTACGTTTGACATCGGTCCGGCGTGCCGTAAATCTGCCGGACAGGGAGTTGGCGGCAGGTGATAGCGTTAACAGGGATGGTGCAGTAATCGCTGACTGGTTGAATAACGCGTCGTTGATATGGATTCCAAGCGAGGCAGGGAAAAAATCCTGTTTTAGCCGTGCAGATGACCTAACGACTCGGAGGGCATTTGTCGCTGAAGGTCACTGCATGCAACTCCGCAGAAGTGACGGAGGAACGGAAGACCTGCCAACTGAATTTGTCGTGAATGAGTCTTCACAAAATTCAATCCCGAAAATTATTGAAGTACGGTTTTATCCGGACTAGAAGTCGGTCGCCGTTGTTTTTCCGGTATCAAATCCGACAAAATGGAGGACGATATGACTATGGTCACAACTGCCGGAGCGGTTGGCTGCTTCCGTTTTCTGAGCTTGAAGTGGGCTGCAGAAAAACCAAGCAGGAGTGGCGTATCGGTTATCCGGCCCTGCGCAAAGTTATTGGTGGCGAGCGCAATGGTTTTGAGTTTTCTTGCCCATGCTCAAAATTCTCCCGGGCGACTACTCGTGACAGCTGGAGGTAGTTCAAAGCTTGTGTATGAAAGCAGTCACGCGCTATTGATTGGCACTTCATCCTATTCCCATGCATCGGCGTGGCCGAACCTACCCACAATTGCAGGCGAGTTGGCAGAAGTCTCAAAAGCACTGTCCGATCAGGGCTTCGTCGTAACAAGAGTGCAAGACCCCACGGGGGATCAACTTCTCAAAGAAATCAAGAGTTTTTTGACAAAGTCGATGGGGAAGAATGTTCGCGCCATCGTGTATTTTTCCGGGCATGGCTGGACAGACAGCAGAGGTGTCGGATACCTTGTTGGAGCGGATGCGCCTTCTGCGAACGAGCCGAATTTCAAAACTCGACTTGTGTCTATGGAGCTTATTCGCTCCCTGGCAAACGAGTCTTCTGCGAAGCACACATTATTTGTTTTTGATAGTTGCTATTCCGGAGCAATTTTTCGCGCGGCGGGGAATGAGGAGATCCGGCCTGTCGTTCTGGAAGAGTTGCAGCGCGACAGCGTGCAGTTTCTCAGTTCGGGGAGTGCCACTCAGCGGGTTCCTGGAAGAAGCGTATTTGCCCCGACATTCGTCGCAGGAATAAGCACTCGCATAGCTGATGCGGATCAAGACGGAATAGTCCAGGCGGTAGAGCTCGCTGCTTATCTCCGGCGCGAAGTTCCCCGCCAGTCGATGCAGACCCCGCAGTTTGGTCCTCTCAAGGAAACAGGTGGACAAATGATTTTTGCACCCGCCTTCACCAGCGTGACAGGTGTTCAAACTGAATCCCCCGGGCCCACTTCGAAACTGCCGAAAAATTCTCCTGGAACAACCTCGTTAAAGGTGGAGCCTGTCAGTGTCGTCAATTTGCCGAAGGAAAGAGCTAAAGCACCACCTGGGGAATTCCGTACAAATTTTCCGGCAGCAGAGGTTTTTTACTATCGGAAAAATCGTGACGCTTTAAAAATTCTGGACGCACTCAACAAGTCCAGTATTCCGTTTATCGCAAGGCCTGCGGAATTGCCCGAGTCAACTGAAACCAATGCCGTGGCATGTGGTCCAGCTACTAATTGGAAGGCAGTGCAGGCGGTAACCATATCAATGATTGACGCGGGGGTTCCTATTCGGGCAATCTACACATTCGCGCACCCCGAAAACAAGCCTGGTCGTGTTCAGCTCAATACGCTTGTAGCGGCTCAATCCAATCCGCTGCTGTCTAAAGAAGATGTCAACCAACTGTCGTCTTGTCCCAGGCTTTTCAAAAAGAAGGGTTGAATATGATGATCGATCCCATTTCCCGACGAAGCCTTGTCTTGTCGGTTGCAGTCTCGTCGCTTGTGCCTGCGTCAGCATTTGCCGCGACGGAAAACGAAAGTCAATCCGGAGACCCGGGTGGGAAGCCGGAAATTTTGGGATTTGACGAGGAGAAGATACGTGCACTGCTGGACATGACCAGAGCCGTGTTTTTGCCAAAGCAAGAAAAATTCTCCGAACTGCTGATAGCTGAATCGGCAACCTGGATTGGAAAGAGTCGGCATTCCCATCCTGAAGCTGTGGCTCGCCTGCTTGAACTTTTCAATTTGCCGTTTTCAAATTCAGATGGACCTGTTCCTTTCTGCGCCGCAGGGCTTTCGTTCGCCGCCGCCAGTGTTTATGCCAAGCTTGGCACCAAGGTTGGCGAAACGTTGACGCTTGCAGCCCTTTCGGGATACACCGGTGAAGTGGATCGATACCATTTCTACCCGACACCCAGTGTGAATTCGATGCGCCTGTCTGCGCAAGCGAAAAACAGCTGGACTGATGCGAACTCTGTTGCTGGACGGTCACCCAGAAGAGGGTGGTTGGTGTTGTTCGATTGGTCCGGTCAAGGCCAGAACCATGTCGGTCTCATCGAAAAGGTGTCCAGAGCAAACTTGCAGACCATTGAGTTCAATACGACTCCAGAAGGGGTCACCGGAAGCCAGTCCCAAGGTGGCAGCGTCGCCAGGAGAAATCGCAAATTCCCTTCGCAACATATCAAGGGCTTTATAAGGCTTTAGTAACTATTGAACTGCATGCGGGGGCACAGGAAAAAATGATGAACTGCCTGGCAATAGATTGGGAAATCATGCGAAACGCTAGAGGCTGAACAGGATGATTGTTATGCGCACGGCATGATGGAAAGTCAAAAAATTCGTCACCCACAGTCGGGCTGATGATATGACCTCCGCCCCTAGCCTAGTCTGTTGCTTGATCACCACCCTACGAATCCGCCCCACGAACCACCAGCACAGGCACAGGCGCCAACCGCAGAATCTGCTCGGCGCCGCTGCCCAGCAGCACACGCCCCAGGCCGCGCCGGCCGTGCGAGCCGACCACCACGAGGTCGGCGCCCCAGAGCTTGGCGGCTTCGGCGACGGCTTCGCCCAGGCGTTTGCCGGGCTCCTCGAGCAGAACCTGGCTGGGTTCCACGCCGGCCGACTCGGCAATGGCCGTGGCATCGGCCAATACCTTTGCGCCGGCCTCGCGCACCATGCCTATCAGGTCGCCCGACCAGGTGCCATCGGGTGCCATGCCGCCCAGGTAAGCCATTTCGTTGAGGGCATGCAGCAGCCGCACATTGGCGCTGGTCTCGCGTGCCATCCGCAGGCCGGCGACCAGGGCCTTGTTGGCGGTGTCGCTGCCGTCCACGGGGATCAGGATTCGTTTGAACATGGGCTATGCCTCCATCAATGGGGAATGTTCCGGCCTACTGCACCAGCAGCACCGGCACGTCGACATCCGCCACCACACGCTGGGCGACGCTGCCGAGCAGGGCGCGGCCGAACAGGCCATGGCCGTGGGTGCCCATGACCAGCATGTGCACCTTTTCGCGCTTGGCCGCCTGCACGATTTGTGTGGCGGGTGTGCCGGCGACCCAGGAGGCCCGGTAGTGGACACCGTGTTGCTTGAGGAAGCGTTCAATCGGCTGCAGCACTTTTTCGGCCTCTTCCTTGTGCCAGGCACGCACGGTGGCGGCGCCCAGCAGGGTCTTGACGCGCGGGGTAACGGCCGGCTGCACGTTGAGCACGATCAGTTCCGCGTCCGGCCCCATCGGGGTTTCATGGGTGACCAGGAAGGCCAGGGCCTTTTTGGTGAACTTGCTGCCGTCAACGGCCAGAAGGACTCTCATGGTTTTCTCCGTCAAGGGTGGGTTTCAGCGCAAGACGAGCACGGGGATATTGCTGTGCGTGAGCACCTGCTGGGTCTCGCTCCCGAGCAGGATGCGGGAGATACCCTTGCGGCCGTGCGAGGCCATCACGATGAGGTCGCACTTGTTCTTTTTGGCCGCGGCCATGATGGCCGTGGCGACCAGGTCGGACCTGGCGGTCACGGCCTTGGCGGTGACGCCGACGGCCTCGGCGGACTTCTGCGCCGCGTCGGCGATGGCCTGGCCTTTGCCGGCCCAGTCTTTTTCGATGCGCCCGATTTCTTGCGGCGAGATGGTGGCGCCGCCTTCAAAGTAGCTCATGGGATAACGCGGGACGACGTTGAGCACCACCAGGGCGGCCTCCAGCGATGCCGCAAGGCCTATGGCCTCCTTTACGGCTTTTTTGGAGAGCGTGGAGCCGTCGGTGGCAACAAGAATGCGTTTGTACATGGTGGTTCTCCTGTGTTGATGTGCCGCAGTCTAGGAGCGCCCAAGCGCCGCGGGCTTGATCCAGGTCAAGGGTTTCACCTGCGGCGCTGCGTAAGCTCGGTCCATGCAAGCCGCTTCCTCCCTGTTTCCCCCTGGCCTTGCGGCGCCCGGCGCCAACAGCACCGGTAAAGCCGCGGCATGGATCGCGCTGGACGAGCCGGCCGAATGGGAGGGTTTCAGTCGGCCGGTGCCGGGCCGCGAAGGCTGGTGGGAGTCCTGCCTGGCGATAGAGGGCATGCACTGCGCGGCTTGCGCGCTCACGATCGAGGAGGTGCTGCGCAAGCTGCCCGGTGTGGACACGGTGCAGGTCAACGGCGCCACCGCCACGGCGCGGCTTCAGTGGCAAGCGCTGGGCACGCGGCCTTCCGCCTGGATGGCCGCCTTGCGCGAAGCCGGCTATGGCGCCTTGCCGGCAGGCGACCTGCTACTGGCCGGCAACCGGGCGCGGGCCCAGCGCCTGATGCTGTGGCGCTGGCTGGTGGCCGGTTTCTGCATGATGCAGGTGATGAGGTATGCGGCGCCGGCCTACCTGTCGGCGCCCGGCGAGATCACGCCCGACATCCAGGCGCTGCTGGGCTGGGCCTCCTGGGTGCTGACCTTGCCGGTGCTGCTGTTTTCCTGCTGGCCGTTTTTCTCGGCGGCGCTGCGCGACCTGCGAAACCTGCGCATCGGCATGGACGTGCCGGTGGCGCTGGGCGTGCTGATCGCCTTCGGCGCGAGCACGGCAGCGACCTTTGACCCGGCCAGTCCCTGGGGCCTGCATGCCTCGTATGACTCGGTGCCCATGTTCGTGTTCTTCCTGCTGTCGGGCCGTCTGCTGGAACAGCGCCTGCGCGACCGCACCGCCGGCGCGCTGGAAGCGCTGATGCGGCGGCTGCCGGACAGCGTGGAGCGGCAGGAGGCCGATGGCAGTTTCCGCGCGGTGGCCGTGCGCCGCCTCGTGGCCGGCGACCTGGTGCGTGTGCTGCCGGGCCAGGCTTTTCCCGCCGACGGGGCGGTGGAGGGCGGCGAAAGCCGGGTCGACCAGTCGCTGCTGACGGGCGAGTCCAAGCCCTTGTTGCGGCGGGTGGGTGACGGTGTCATCGCCGGCAGCCACAACCTCACGGGGGTGCTGCTGGTGCGCGTGCAGCGGGTCGGGCCGCAAACCCGCTACGCCGGGATCGTCGCCTTGATGGAACAGGCTTCGGTCGAGAAACCCGGCCTGGTGCAACTGGTGGACCGCATCGCGGGACCTTTCCTGGTGGCCGTCCTGGTGGCGGCCGCGGCAGCCGCCGCGTGGTGGTGGCCTTTCGGCCAGGCGCATGCCATGGCCGTCGCGGTCTCGGTGCTGATCGTGACCTGCCCCTGCGCCTTGTCGCTCGCAACCCCGGCGGCGATGCTGGCGAGCGCGGGTGCCCTGGCGCGGCGCGGCCTGCTGGTGCGCAAGCTGCAGGCGCTGGAGGGCTGCGCCGCCGTCGACACCGTGATTTTCGACAAGACGGGCACGCTGACGGAAGACCGCATGGAAGTCGTCATGGCCCATGTGCCCGCCGGCGTGAACCGGGATGAGGTGTGCGGCATGGCCGGCGCGCTGGCCCGTCACTCGCTGCACCCGGTTTCACGCGCCGTCGCCGCGCGCTTTCCGGCTGAAGCCTGGGTGGCCAGCGAGGTGGAGGAGGTCGCCGGCCGGGGCTTGCGCGGCAAGGTCGCGAGGCCGGACGGCAGCGGGGCGCGGTATCTTTACCTGGGCTCCGCCTTTTTTTGCCGCGCGCCCGCAGGCCGTGAGGGACCGGTGCTGCAGGCCCACCTGTCGGACGGCGAACATTACCTGGCGGGCTTCGAGCTTGACGAGGCGATACGGCCCGACGCCGCGCAGGCGGTGACGGCCTTGCTCGGGCTCGGCATCCGGGTGCAGCTGCTTTCGGGCGATACCGGCCAGGCCGTGGCCCGGCTGGCGCGCCGGGCCGGTATTGAATGGTGCTTCGGCGAATGCACGCCGGAGGCCAAGCTGGCGCATGTGCGCGGCCTGCAGCGCGAAGGCCACCGGGTCATGATGGTGGGTGACGGAATGAACGACGGGCCGGTGCTGGCCGCGGCCGACGTCTCCATGGCCATGGGCCAGGCCGTCCCGCTGGCCCAGGCCAGGGCGGATTTCATCATGGCCGGCAATTGGCTTGTCAGCGTGGCGGCACTTGTCGAACAGGCACGGCGCACCCGCTCGGTGGTGCGCCAGAACCTGCTGTGGGCTGCGATCTACAACGCCGCCTGCGTGCCGCTGGCCATCATGGGCTATATGCCGACCTGGCTGGCCGGCTTCGGCATGGCGGCGAGTTCGCTGCTGGTGGTGGCCAATTCCGCGAGGCTGGCGCGCCGCGCATCGGAACACTGAATGGACATCCTGTTCTTACTGATTCCGCTGTCGGTTGTACTGGCGCTGCTCATCATCGGAGCGCTGGGCTGGGCGGTCTGGCGCGGGCAGTTCGAGGCGCTGGAGCAGGAGGCCGAGCGCATTCTTCACGATGATTGACCTGTATCAAGTGCCGCGCCGCCCGCCGCGCCGACACTTTGAAGCATCAAGACAAAAGGTGCTTCATGAACCAAGAATCGACGCAAGGGATCGCCTATCACGACACGGTGGTGCGCCAGTTCTCGCTGGCGGCCGTGCTCTGGGGTGTGGTGGGCATGGCGGTGGGCCTGTTCATCGCGGCCCAGCTGGCCTGGCCTGAACTGAACTTCGGCATCCCCTGGCTCAGCTACGGTCGGCTCCGGCCGTTGCACACCAACGCGGTGATCTTCGCCTTCGGCGGTTGCGCGCTGATCGGCAGCAGCTACTACGTGGTGCAACGCACCAGCGGCGTGCCGCTGTTCGCGCCGCGGCTGGCCGCCTTCACTTTCTGGGGCTGGCAGCTGGTCATCGTGGCCGCCGCGATCAGCCTGCCGCTGGGCTACACCACCGGCAAGGAATACGCCGAACTCGAATGGCCCATCGACATCCTGATCACCCTGGTCTGGGTGGCTTATGCGGTGGTGTTTTTCGGCACGCTGGGCGTGCGCAAGGTCAGGCACATCTATGTCGCCAACTGGTTTTACGGCGCCTTCATCCTGGCGGTGGCGGTGCTGCACGTGGTCAACAGCGCCGAGGTGCCGGCCGGCTGGATGAAGTCGTATTCGGCCTATGCCGGCGTGCAGGACGCCATGGTGCAGTGGTGGTACGGCCACAACGCCGTCGGCTTTTTCCTGACCGCGGGCTTCCTGGGCATGATGTATTACTTCATCCCCAAGCAGGCGGAGCGGCCGGTCTACAGCTACCGCCTGTCCATCGTCCACTTCTGGGCGCTGATCTTCACCTATATGTGGGCGGGCCCGCACCACCTGCACTACACCGCCTTGCCGGACTGGACGCAGTCGGTGGGCATGGTCTTCTCGCTGATCCTGCTGGCGCCCAGCTGGGGCGGGATGATCAACGGCGTGATGACGCTGTCGGGCGCCTGGCACAAGCTGCGCGAGGACCCCATCCTGCGCTTCCTGATCGTCTCGCTGTCCTTCTACGGCATGAGCACCTTCGAGGGCCCGCTGATGTCCATCAAGACCGTCAACGCGCTGTCCCATTACACCGACTGGACCGTGGGCCACGTGCACTCGGGCGCGCTGGGCTGGGTGGGGCTGATCTCCATGGGCACGCTGTACTACATGATCCCCCGCCTGTTCGGGCAAAAGCAGATGTACTCGGTGCGCGCCATCGAGGTGCATTTCTGGATGGCCACCGTGGGCATCGTGCTCTACATCGCGGCCATGTGGATCGCCGGCGTGATGCAGGGCCTGATGTGGCGCGCCCTGAACACCGACGGAACCCTGACCTACACCTTTGTCGAATCGGTCAAGGCCACCTATCCCTTCTACGTGGTGCGCTTCTTCGGTGGCGTGCTCTACCTGGGCGGCATGCTGGTGATGGCCTGGAATGCCTGGATGACGGTGGCCCGGGGGCGCCCCGCCCGGGTGGCCGTGCCGGCATTGGCTCACGCCTGACAACAGAAAGAACATCCCATGAAAGACGACAACACATCGGCCGCCGGCTTCTCGCACGAGAAGATCGAGACCAACAACTTCCTGATGATCATCCTGATCCTGCTGGTGATCGCCGTGGGCGGCATGGTGGAGATCGTGCCCCTGTTCTTCCAGAAGTCGACCACCATGCCGCTTGAAGGCGTCAAGCCCTACGGCGCGCTGCAACTGGCCGGCCGCGACATCTACCTGCGGGAAGGTTGCTACAACTGCCATTCGCAGATGATCCGGCCCTTCCGCGCCGAGACGCTGCGCTACGGCCATTACTCGGTGGCCGGCGAGTTTGTCTACGACCATCCCTTCCAGTGGGGCAGCAAGCGCACCGGGCCCGACCTGCAGCGCGTGGGCGGCAAGTACACGGACGAATGGCACCGCATCCACCTGAACAACCCGCGCGACGTGGTGCCCGAATCCAACATGCCGGCCTACAGCTGGCTGGAAAAAACCGCCGTCGACCCCGCCGACTCGGCACCGCGCATGACCGCGCTGCGCAGGGTGGGGGTGCCGTACACCGACGCCGAAATCGCCGAGGCCGCCGCCGTGGTGAAGGGCAAGACGGAAATGGACGCCCTCGTGGCCTATCTGCAAGTCATGGGCAAGGCCCTGAAATAAAGGAAAACAGCCATGGACGTCAACACGCTGCGCATCATCGCCACCCTGCTGTGCTTTGCCACCTTCATCGGCTTGCTGGTGTGGGCCTATTCGAGGCGCAACCGCGAGCGCTTTGAAGAGGACGCAAAGATTCCCTTCCTGCAGGACTAGGGGCCCCCGCCATGCAGAACCTCTTCACCGGTTTTTTATTCACCGCACAACACATCGGGTGTGAGCCATGAGCGATTTCACCAACAACTTCTGGTCCTGGTATGTGGCCGCGCTGACCCTGATCGGCATCATCGGCGCGCTGGTGCTGCTGTGGGCCACGGCCCGCAAAAAAATAGTCCCGAGCAGCGACAACACGACAGGCCACGTCTGGGACGGAGACCTGCGCGAGGCCAATAACCCGATGCCGCGCTGGTGGATGTGGCTGTTCGTCCTGACCGTGGTCTATTCGCTGCTCTACCTGGTTGCCTACCCGGGCCTGGGCACCTACCCGGGCGAGATGGGCTGGAGCACGCGCGGCGAATACGAAACCGCGATGGCCAGCGCCGACAAGGAACTGGCGCCGCTGTATGTCGGCTTCAGCGCCAAAAGCACGGACCAGCTCGCGGGCGATGCCAATGCGATGGCGGTGGGCGAGCGCCTCTTCATGAACAACTGCGCCCAGTGCCACGGCTCGGACGCGCGCGGCAGCAAGGGCTTTCCCAACCTTGCCGACGGCGACTGGCTGCACAGCGGGTCGGCCGAGAAGATCAAGGAAACCCTGACCGAGGGCCGCAAGGGACAGATGCCGCCCATGGCCGCGGCCGTGGGTACGCCTGACGACGTCAGGAATGTGGCGCAGTACGTGCTGAGCCTGTCGGGCGGCCCGCACGATTCGGTGCGCGCCCAGCTCGGCAAGTCGAAATTCACGGCCTGCGCGGCCTGCCACGGCGTGGATGGAAAGGGCAACACGGCCATAGGCGCGCCCAACCTGGCCGACGACATCTGGCTGCATGGCTGGGGCGAGCAGGCCATCGTCGACATCGTCAACAAGGGCAAGACCAACGAGATGCCCGCGCAGGCCGGCAAGCTCACGGAAGCGCAGATCCATGTGCTGACGGCGTATGTCTGGGGACTGTCCAACAAATCCGCATCCGCCGCGGCGAAACTCTGAGGCGACGGTGACCCAGCTTCCCTTGCGCAAAACCATCCCCATCGTGCCGGTGCAGCCGGCCGGGGAGTCCCTGTACGAGGCGCAGAAGAAGATTTACCCGCGCTCGGTCAGCGGGCTGTTCTCGCGCTGGCGCTGGGCCTTTGTCATCCTGACCCAGCTGTTCTTCTACGGCCTGCCGTGGCTGCAGTGGGGGCAACGCCAGGCCGTGCTGTTCGACCTGGGCGCGCGGCGTTTTTACCTGTTCGGCTATGTGCTGTWTCCGCAGGACTTCATCTACCTGACCGGCCTGCTGGTGGCCAGCGCCTTGTCGCTGTTCCTGTTCACGGCGGTGGCGGGCCGCCTGTGGTGCGGCTTTGCCTGCCCGCAGACGGTGTACACCGAAATCTTCCTGTGGATAGAGCGCAAGGTCGAAGGCGACCGCACGGCCAGGCTGCGGCTGGACGGCGCGCCGTTCTCGCTCGAAAAGCTGGTGAAGAAATGGTTCAAGCACATCCTCTGGATAGGCGTGGCGATGTGGACCGGCTTCACCTTTGTCGCCTATTTCGTGCCGGCCCGCGAGCTGATCCTGCAGTTCCTGCAGACCAAAATGGGCGGCTGGGAAATCTTCTGGGTGCTGTTCTACGGCTTCGCCACCTACGGCAACGCCGGTTTCCTGCGCGAGCAGGTGTGCAAATACATGTGCCCCTATGCGCGCTTCCAGAGCGCGATGTTCGACAAGGACACGCTGATCGTGAGCTACGACCCGGCGCGCGGAGAGCCGCGCGGCGCCCGGTCGCGCCATGCCGACATCAGCGCGCTGTCGCTGGGCGCCTGCGTGGACTGCACCCTGTGCGTGCAGGTCTGCCCGACCGGCATCGACATCCGCGAGGGCCTGCAGTACGAGTGCATAGGCTGCGCCGCCTGCGTGGACGTGTGCGACGGCGTGATGGACAAGATGGGCTACGCGCGCGGCCTGATCCGCTTCACCACCCAGAACGCGCTGGCCGGGAAATGGAACGCTTCACGCGTGCTGCGCCGGGTGCTGCGGCCGCGCGTGCTGGTTTACACGGCGCTGCTGGGCGTTCTGTGCCTGGCCTTGCTGTGGAGCCTGATGGCGCGCATGCCGCTGAAGGTGGACGTGGTGCGGGACCGCGCGGCGCTGTCGCGCATCGCGGCCGGCGGGCGGCTGGAAAACGTTTACCGCCTGCAAATCATGAACGCCACGGAGCAGGGGCAGCGCTACAGCATCGCGGCGGCCGGGCTGGAGGGCCTGGCGGTCGCCTCCGAGATCGAGCTCAAGGTCGGCCCCACCGAATCGCGCTGGGTCGCGGTGCGCCTGCAGATCCCTTATGGTTCGGCCGAGGCCGGCTCGCATCCCATCGTGTTCCGCGTGGCCGATGAAAGCGGGCGCGCCCACGTCGAAGAAAAGTCCGTGTTCCTTGTTCCGAGATGAATCGCGATGAAAGGCCTCCCATGAATACCATTTCTACCGAATCCGCTCCCTGGTGGCGGCACGGCCATGTCTGGCTGGTGATTTCCGGGCCCGCGATGGTGGTGGTCGCGGGGATCATCACCGCTTTCCTCGCCGTCAAATATCCGGATGCCGTGATCATCGGCCAGAAGCCGGCGCGGGCCTCGCGGATCGGCGAGCCGGGGCAGCCCAGGGCCCTGGCCCCGGCCCTGGAAGGGCGCAACCACGCGGCCACACCCGACAAAGCCGCGCGGCCCTGATCGCCACAACCCTGAAAACAAGGAGGCCATGTGATGTCAGCCAACAAGATACTGGGCATTGCCTGGCCGGCCTTCCTGGCGGCCTGCCTGCTGGAACTGCTGCTGTTCGGGCTGTTCGACCCTGAAGAGATGCTCAGGGATGGGCAGCCGGCGGGACTTTCGCGGCTGGCGTTCCAGACGGCCGTCTTTTTTGTGTTCTGGTTCGCCTGCGCGGCTTCGAGCGCCTTGACGGTGCTGCTGACCGGGCCCGCGCCGGCGGCGGGGACGGCGGCCTCACGCCGGACGCGGCTGGAGCCGGCAGATCCGCCTCATCCGCCGGATGAGGACTGAAGCCGGCACGGGCGCGCCGGTTTCCGGAACAGGGCAGGGCGGTAAGATCGGCCCCTCACTCCCGAACTGCGCCATGTCCCTCTTTCCCCATGTCGGTGATGCGGTGCCCAGGCGCCGGCGCTCCATGGCCATTGTGCTGGCCGTGATGGCCACCCTCACGCTGCTGGCCGCTGTTCATCTGGCCTCCAACCCGCAATCGCTGCCGGGCCTGCCGCTGGTTGCGGCGCTGGCCGCCGCCACCTGCGGCATCGCCTGGCTGATCGCCGGGCGCGACGCGGCGCGCGACCGGGCCGGCAAGCAGGCGCTGGAGGGCGCGGACGCGAGGCTCGCCGGCCTGCTGGACTCGGCCATGGACGCCATCATCACCGTCGACAGCGAACAGCACGTGATCCTCTACAACAAGGCCGCCGAAAAGATTTTCGGCTGGCCCACGCGCGAGATGCTGGGACAGCCGCTCACGCGCCTGATCCCGCGGCGGCACCAGGGCGCGCACGGTGACCAGGTCAAACGATTCGGCCAGACCGGCACGACCTCGCGGCGCATGGGGGACGGCACGGTGCTTTACGGGCTCAGGGCCGGCGGCGAGGAGTTCCCGCTGGAGGCATCGATCTCGCAGCTGGATACCGCGCACGGCAAGCTTTACACCGTCATCCTGCGCGACGTGACCGAGCGCGTGCGCGCCGGCGAGGAGCTGAGCGCCTTCGCCTCGGCGGCCCACGCCATCCGCGAAAGCGAGAAAACCCGGATCGCGCGCGAGCTGCATGACGAACTCGCCCAGTCGCTTACAGCGATCAAGATGGATGCCACCTGGGTCCGTGAGGCCATGCCGCGCGACGCGGATGCCGTTCGGGCCAAACTCGACGACATGCTGGGCCTGCTGGACACCACCGTCGCCGCCACGCGGCGCATCGCCTCGGACCTGCGGCCGCTGCTGCTCGACGACCTGGGCCTGGTGCCGGCCATCCAGTGGCTGACCCACAACTTCAGCCAGCGCCACGGCGTGCCGAGCCGGCTCTCGCTCGATGAAGATGTGGAGCTGGGCGAACCCTATGCCACGGCGGTGTTCCGCATCGTGCAGGAGTCGCTGGTGAACGTGGCCAAACATGCCGGCGCGTCGCGGGTCGACGTGCGCATTGAAAGAACCGCCGCGGCGGTGGTCCTCGAGGTCGCCGATGACGGCGCCGGTTTTTCGCTGGACGCGCCGCGCAAGACCAGCTCTCTGGGCCTCATGGGTTTGCGCGAGCGCGCCCGGCTGCTGCAGGGGACGGTGGAGATCGACACGGCGCCGGGCCGCGGCACCCGCGTTCGCGTGGTGATCCCGGTGCCCGAGACAGACGAAATAGCCGAAACGGGAGACATCACGTGATCAGGATTGTGATTGCCGACGACCATGCCATCGTGCGCGAGGGGCTCAAACGCATCGTATCGTCCATCGCGGACATGGAGGTCGCGGGCGAAGCTGGAAACGGCACGGAAGTCATGCAGCGCGTGCGTGAGCTGGCCTTCGACGTGCTGGTGCTGGACCTGTCCATGCCTGGTCGCAGCGGCATGGAACTGATCAAGCTGGCCCGCGCCGAGAAGCCGCAGTTGCGCATTCTGGTGCTGAGCATGCACCAGGAGCTGCAATACGCCGTGCGGGCCATCAAGAACGGCGCCAGCGGCTACCTGACCAAGGAAAGCGCGCCGGACCAGCTGGAGCAGGCGATACGTAAGGTGGCCTCAGGTGGCGCCTTCATCAGCGCCGAAGTGGCCGAACAGCTGGCGCTGGGCGTGATGCCCGGCAGCGCGGTGGTTCCGCATGAGAGCCTTTCCAACCGCGAGTTCGAGGTGCTGCAGCTGCTGGTGGCCGGTGTTTCCCTGACAGACATCGGCACCCGGCTGAACCTGTCGGTCAAGACCGTCAGCACCCATAAGACCAACCTCATGCAAAAAATGGGGCTGCAGAACCAGAACGAGCTGATCCGTTACGCGCTCAAGCACGGGCTGGCCGAACCGCTGGATCCCTGAGGCCCGCCGGGCTGTCGGGCTGCCGTGGAAAGCACATTGGCATTGTGTTGATCAGGGTCAACACCGCCGCGGGCGCATCTCCTTAGAGTCAGAGCATTGAAACTCTGAACCGGGGGCGCCATGGGCAACGAACTCAAACAACTGCTGGTCCACGCCGATGCCTCGCCGCAATTCGCGCAACGTCTTGAATTTGCCTGCCGGCTTGCCGCCCTGCACGGCGCCGGCATCACGGCGCTGTATGCCTCGCCTTCGGCCTCGGAGGCGCTTCCCGTCGCATCCGGCATGGGGCAGGGCCTGGCCGTGAGGCGCGAAAACACTCAGGACACCGAGCTGGCACGCGCGAAATCGGTGTTCGAGCAGCTAAGGCCCGCCGGGCTGCCGGCCGCCTGGGCTGAAATCCACGAATTTCCGTTGGCCCCGGCTTTCGCGCAGCAGGCGCTGTACGCGGACCTGCTGGTGCTGGGCCAGCACGGCCCGGGCGAGGGCTGGTCCACGCTGATGCCGGCGGATTTCCCGGAAACCGTGATCGCCCTGAGCGGGCGGCCCGCGCTGGTGCTTCCCTATACCTCGGCCAGGCCCGGTTTGCCGGGCCGTGTGGTGATTGCCTGGAAGCCCAGCCCAGGAGCCGCGCGCGCCGTGGCGGCGGCGCTGCCCTTGCTGCGCCAGGCCGGCGCGGTGCACATCCTGAGCTGGGGCGCCGACGCGGCGGCCGGCGCCGGGGGCCCAAACATCGTTTCCCACTTGCAGGCCCATGGCGTCAAGGCCAGCTGGCAGCGGGAAGATGTGGAACCCGAAAACCTCGGTGAATTGCTGCTGTCGCGCGCCTTCGACCTGCAGGCCGACCTGCTGGTGATGGGCTGCTACGGCCATACCCGCGCGCATGAATGGGTGCTGGGCGGCGCCTCCCGGACCGTGCTCAAAAGCATGACGCTGCCGGTGCTGATGGCGCACTAGGCGTCCTGGCTCCTAGGAAAATTCCGAGCCGGGCTCGGAGCGCCGGCCCCGGCAAACCAGCCATCTCCGAGCCGGCCTTTCAGCAAAAGCCGATGTCCCGAAAGCGCCGCCCGCGCGACAGTAGGGGCATGCAACACATCGCCTCACCCACCCGGGTTTTTCTGGCCGACGACTCCGCGCTGAGCCGCAGCCGGGTGGCGGCGATGCTGCTCAACCAGGGCATGGAAATCGCAGGACAGGCCGATACGCCGGAACTGGCTGTTTCAGGCATCCTGGCAGTGCGGCCCGACGTGGTGGTGCTCGACGTGCAGTTCGAAAAAGGCACGGGCATGCAGGTGCTGCAAGCCGTCCTCAAGGCCACGCCGGGCATCCCATTCATCGTCCTGAGCAACCACGCCGAGCCAGCCTACCGCGCGCGCTACCTGGCCGCGGGCGCCGCCTGCTTTCTCGACAAACACGCCGAGTTCTACCAGCTCGGCAACGCCGTGGCCGGGCTTGCGCAGTCCCGGCCTGTAGTCCAACCCGTTTCTCACGCTTGATTCCAAAGGAGCCGTCATGACCCCAGCCTGTTCATCCGCCGCCCATTCGCCCGCCGCGGCCATCCCGCCGCTGACAACCCGCTGCTCGGACTGCAACCTGCGCGATATCTGCCTGCCCTGCGGCATGACGCCCGCCGACGTGAACGGGCTGGACGGGCTCGGTTTCAACCGCAGCAAGGTCAAAGCGGGCCAGGCGCTCTACCATGAGGGCCAGCCCTTTCGCAACATCTACGCGGTGCGCATGGGCACCTTCAAATCCAGCCTGACGCTGGCCGACGGGCGCGAGCAGGTCAGCGGCTTCCAGATGGCCGGTGAACTGATGGGCCTGGACGGCATCGCCAACGGCACCTATGCCAGCAACTCGACGGCGCTCGAAGACACCGAGGTCTGCGCCATTCCCTACGACCAGATCAGCGGCCTGGCCGCGAGCAGCGCCGACCTGCAGCAAGCCGTGAGCCGTTTGATGAGCCGCGAAATCGTCAGGGAACACAGCCTGATGATGCTGCTGGGCAGCATGAATGCCGAAGAGCGCCTGGCCGCCTTCCTGCTCAATCTGTCGCAGCGGCTCAAGCTGCGTGGCTATTCGGCCGGCGAGTTCCACCTGCGCATGTCGCGCGCCGAAATCGGCAGCTACCTGGGCATGAAGCTGGAAACCGTGAGCCGCACCTTTTCCGCGTTCCAGCAGCAGGGCATCCTTGAAGTCGACAAACGCCATATCCGCATCGTCGACCACGCGGCGCTCAAGCGCGTCTTCGATACCCGGGTTCACTGAGACGCTGGCAGGGCGCCGGCCATTTCTTCTGAAGTCGGCCTGCCGGAAAAGTCCGTCCACTGCCGCCGCTCGAAGTCATACAGCTTGCAGCGGCGCGCCGTGTCGAAATACCAGCGCCAGGAAAATGGCTGCACCACGATGTGGCCGGGCAGCCTGGCTTCCAGCATGGCCTGGGCCTGCTTCAGGCGGTACAGAGGCACGCCCATGTCCACGTGGTGAGCGGTGTGCTCCATGATGTGGTGCAGCGCCGCGCCGAAAAACGTGTTGAAGCTCAGGTGCACGGTGGTGGAGACAAAAGGGTTTGCGTCGGACCAGCTTTTCTTGTTGTCGTACCAGGCGATGCTGGTGTGCGTGTGGTGCACATAGACCACAAAACCCATGAGTGCGTTCCACATCAGCAGCGGCAGCAAGAAGCCGACTGCCAGAAGCCAGGGCGCCGACTGGCCGGTCGCCGATGCCAAGGCAAGAAGGCCGGCGACCCAGGCCGCGGCGACGGCTGTGACCAGCAGGCTGTCGGCCACAAAGATACCGCGCCGGGTGGGCATCACGGCTTTGGACGGGAAATACAGCCGCTTCCACCAGATTTCCAGAAGGTAATAAAGCCAGGGCGCCCAGCCGCTGCGGTAGGCGCGCTCCAGCGCCCGTTTCCAGGCGGGCATGCGCTGGTAGGCCTGCAGGGTCGCGGGCTGCCAGACGAAATCAAAACCGCTGAGGTTGGTGTAGCCGTGGTGCACGATGTTGTGCCCGACATCCCACAGGCTGTAGGGCGTGAGGGAGGGCAGGAACAGCAGCCGCCCCAGCCWGCGGTTGAGCCCGCGGTGCGGCGTGAAGCTCTGGTGGCAGGCGTCGTGGCCCAGGATAAACAGCCTGGCGATCATGAAGCCGGCCAGCAGGGACATGAGTATTTGCACCGCGGGATGGCGCGCGAGCACCGCCCCGGCCATGCAGGCGGCGAACAGGATGAAATCCATCAGGGCCAGCGCCAGGGCGATGCCGGTGTTTTTGGCCGAGATGGGGAGAAGCCAGGAACGGAGGATTTTCCGGTGGGGAAGGAGCGTTGCCGGGGTGATTGCTTGGGTGGCTAGGGTGGTGGGCATGAGGCTTGGGATGTGGCGCCAGGGACGGGAAGTCTTTGGCGATGGGGAAGCCCGCAGCTTAGGCCGCCCCCCTTGCCCGGGCTTTGATGCAGGTCAAGGCCGGCCCATCTCCCCGCGCGCGGCGGCGGCGCGCACCATGAACTCCGTTGATCCACATCAAGGCTGGCGGGGCATGAGGGCGGCACAGTGGAGGCCTCACTTACCTCAAGCACTCCATGCCCGCAGTTCTACCCCAGGCCCTCAAGCGCTTCGACATCTCCGGGCCGCGCTATACCTCCTTCCCCACGGCGGACCGCTTTGTCGAGGCCTTTAGCGCGGGCGACCACGGCCGCGCGCTGGACGACAGGCGATCCCGGGCCGAAGCCTCGGCCGCGCCGCTGTCGCTGTATGTGCACATCCCGTTTTGCGAGTCGCTGTGCTACTACTGCGCCTGCAACAAGATCATCACCAAGCAGCACAGCCGCGCCGCGGCCTACCTGGGTTACCTGGAGCGCGAGGTGGCCCTGTACACGGCGCGCCTGGGCCCGGGCCAGCCCGTCAGCCAGCTGCACCTGGGCGGGGGCACACCGACTTTCCTGTCCGACGCGGAACTCGCGCAACTGATGGACATGCTCAGGCGCAATTTCGACATCGTCGCCGGCGCGGAGATGTCCATCGAGGTGGACCCGCGCACCGTGGACCAGCAGCGCCTGGCGGCGCTGGCCGCCCTGGGCTTCAACCGCCTGAGCTTCGGCGTGCAGGATTTTGACACCGATGTGCAGAAGGCCGTGCACCGCGTCCAGCCGGCGGAGCAGGTGTTCGCGCTGGTCGCCGAGGCGCGCGCGCTCGGCTTTGAATCCATCAATGTGGACCTGATCTACGGCCTGCCGCGCCAGACCCAGACCTCCTTCGCGCGCACGATACGCCAGATCGAGGAACTCAGGCCGGACCGCATCGCACTCTACGCCTATGCCCATTTGCCGGAACGCTTCAAGCCGCAGCGGCACATCCCGCTGGCGCTGCTGCCGGCGGCCGAGGACAAGGCCGCCATGCTGGCCGAAGCCATGCAGCGCTTCCAGGGCGCGGGCTACCGCTACATCGGCATGGACCATTTCGCCCTCGAGAACGATGCGCTGGCCGTGGCCAGCCGCGAGGGCCGGCTGCACCGCAACTTCCAGGGCTATAGCACCCAGCCCGACCGCGACCTGATCGGCCTGGGGGTGTCGGCCATAGGCGCTATCGGCGCCACTTACAGCCAGAACGCCAAGACCCTGGAAGAGTATTGCGACCTGCTGGACCAGGGGCGCTTCCCGGTCACACGCGGCCTGGCGCTGAGCCGGGACGACCTGGCGCGCCGCGCGGTGATCATGGCCATCATGTGCCAGGGCCAGGTATGGTTCGAATCGATAGAACTCGCCTGGATGCTGGACTTCAAGGCTTACTTCGCGGCGGAACTGGAGCGCCTGCGCGAACTGGAAAGCGCCGGCCTGGTGGTGCTTTCCGACGCCGGCATAGCAGTGACGCCCGAAGGCCGGTTTGTGCTGCGCGCGGTCGCCATGGTGTTTGACCGCTACCTGCAGTCCGACCTCAACCGCAGCCGTTTCTCGCGCATTATTTAGGCGGCTTGAGGTCCGCGCCATCATGTCTTACGCCCTCGCCACGACAGCCTTGCTGATGGGCCTGGCCGGTGGCCCGCATTGCGCCGTGATGTGCGGCGCGGCCTGCGGTGGCTTGAGGCGCATGGGCGCGCAGCCGCAGCGGCAGCCGCGGTCGCCGCTGGTCTTCCAGGCCGGGCGGCTGGTGGGCTATTCCACCGCGGGCGCGGCGGCGGCGACGGCGGTGCAAAGT